>JAKAHP010000001.1 GCA_021825505.1 Pseudomonadota bacterium | reverse complement strand
CCTGCGCGGCCGCGGCGGATCGCGCAGCGCGTCGGCCAGCGCGTCGAGCAGCGCGACGCGACCGCGCCCGCGGCGCGCGACCATCGCCACGACCGGCACGCCCAGGTGCCGTGCGAGCGCTTCCGGGCGTGGCTCGAGGCCGGCCGCGCGGGCTTCGTCGACCATGTTGAGCACGACGATCAAGGGCAACCCGGTCTCGATCAGCTCGGCCCCCAGCAACAGATGGCGCTCGAGGTTCGACGCGTCGGCCACCAGCACGACGAGGTCGACTTCGCCGCCCAGCAGGTAATCGCGCGCGACGCGCTGATCCTCGCCGCCGCCGCCGAGCAGGCTGTAGACCCCGGGCAGGTCGACCAGAGTGGCACGGCGGCCGCGCAGCGCGACGCTGCCGCGGCGCCGCTCGACGGTCACCCCCGGCCAGTTCCCGGTCTGTTGGCGTGCGCCGGTCAGCAGGTTGAACAGCGTCGTCTTGCCGCAGTTCGGGTTGCCGGCCAGCGCGATCACAGGCGCGCGGGTGGTGTGCCCCCCGGCGCTGCGCGCCGGCCCCCCGAGGGGGCTGAGCGCGCCTTCGGAGCGGCCGTGCGGCGCGCTGGTGTGCCCCTCGGCGCTGCGCGCCGGCCCCCCGAGGGGGCTGAGCGCCGCTTCGGAGCGGCCGTGCGGCGCGCTGGTGTGCCCCTCGGCGCTGCGCGCCGGCCCCCCGAGGGGGCTGAGCGCCGCTTCGGAGCGGCCGTGCGCGGCGCTCATGTCATCGCCTCCGGCGGCGTGGTGGTCACCGCGACCGCGTCGACGAGTTCGCGGCCGAGTGCGATGCGCGCGGTGCCGACGCGCACCACCGCGCCACGCGCGTCCGGTCCGTGCAGCACGCTCAATTCGACGCCGCGGCGCAGGCCGAGCATCGCGACCCGTCGGGCGGCGTCGGCGCTGATCGCGGCGATGCGCGCGCATTGGCCGCGGCGCAGCGCGGCCAGCGGCAGCAAGGGAAGGGGGAGTGATGTCGTCATAGCGAATGAGAATGGTTTGCGTTTGCGCCTATGCTAGGCCATTCCCGCGATTCGGCCAAATCCCTACGATTGCCGCGGTGTTCGCGGCAGCCGGTGTTCAGCGCATCGCCGACGGCAGGTGCAGCGTTTCGCCCGCGATGCGGAAGGTGCCTTGACCGCAGTGGTGCAGCGTGCGCTGCGGCTGGCCGGGCCGACGACAGGCGCGCACGACCTCGACGATGAACAGCCCGTGGCGCTCGACCAGGTCGCGCTCGACGACGCGGCACTCGAGGCTGGCGTCGCACTCGTCGATCAGCGGGGCGGCGACCGTCGCGGCCGGCCGCGGCGTCAGGCCGAAGGCGGCGAACTTGTCGAGGTCACGCCCCGAGTGGTTGCCGCACCCGACCACGGCATCGACCAGCCCGGCGTCAGGGATGTTGAGCGTGCATTCACCGTCGCGTTGCAGCGTCTCGAAACTGTAGTCGGACGGGCTGAGCACGCAGGCGACCAGCGGGGGTTCGAATTCGACCATGGTCTGCCAGCTCAACGTCATCACGTTCGGCCTTTGTGGGCCCGCGGTGGCCAGCAGCAGCACCGGGCCAGGCTCGAGCAGCTGGTAGACCTGCGCGAGCTCGAAAGCGATCTTGTCCATGCGCACCTCGTCTTGAGTGGAGGGGCAGAGAGTGTGCAAGCCGGGGTGCCGTGTCGGCACGACGCCGGCGAATCAGTCGACCTTGACTTCGATGCCCTTGGGCCTGGCCGCTTCGGTTTTCGGGATCTCCAGCGTCAGCACGCCATCCTTGAAGCTTGCCTTCGCCGCCGCCGCATCGATGTTGTCGGGCAGCGAGAAGCTGCGGCTGAAGGTGCCGTAGAAGCGCTCGATGCGGTGGAAGGTCTTGTCCTTCTCTTCCTTCTCCTGACGACGCTCGCCGGTCAGCGTGACCATGCCGCCTTCGATTGTGATTTTCACGTCGTCCTTCTCGACCGACGGAATCTCGGCCTTCACGGTGAACGCCTGCGGCGTCTCGGCGATGTCGACCCGCGGCGACCAGTCGGGCGACGCGACGAGTTCTCCCGATTGGGCGAACTTGCGCGGCCAGCCGACCGCGCGCGTGTAGCGGTCGAACATGTCTTCGATCTCCTGCCAGGGATCCCATTTGACGATGGCCATGATGCACCTCTCGAAGCGCGGGCTGACTTGACGGGCCGCCGGCAGCGGCCCGCATGCGCTTGCCGAGGCGGCCAGTGATCAGTCGCCGGCCGGGGGTGGATACATATAGCCGCGCCGGAACGGATAGGCGCTGCGCGCGCCGCGCAGCCTGGACGATGACGGGTCGGCGCCGTCGGCACGCGCACCGAGCACCTGGTGCAAGGAGATCCAGCCTTGCTCGAAACCCATCGCCGATCCCGCCAGGTACAGCCGCCAGGCGCGGATCACGCGCTCGGCGTGCGCGCCGAGCACCTGGCGCGCGTCGTCGAGATGCGCCTCGAGCGCGTCGGCCCAGTGCCACAGCGTGCGCGCGTAGTGGGGGCGCAGGCATTCGACGTCGAGCGGCTCGAGCCCGCCGCGTGCCATGCCGTCGAGCATCAGCGACACGTGCACGAGCTGACCGCCGGGGAAGATGTACTTCTCGATGAAGTCGCCCATGCCGCTGGCGAGCTGCGGGTTGTCGGTGCCGCCGGCCGTGATGCCGTGGTTCAACAGCAGGCCGCCGGGGCGCAGCAAGCGTCGCAGTTTCGCGAAATACGGCGCCAGGTGCGGGCGACCGACATGCTCGCACATGCCCACCGACGCGATCTTGTCCCACGGCTCGCGCTCATCGACGTCGCGGTAGTCCAGCAGCAGCATGCGCACGCGTCGCTGCAGGCCTTTGCGTTCGATCAGGCGGTTGACGTATTCGTACTGGTTGCGCGACAGCGTGATGCCGGTGGCGTCCACGCCGTAATGCTCGGCAGCCCACAGCAGCAGCCCGCCCCAGCCGGCGCCGATGTCGAGCAGGCGCTCTCCCGGCGCGAGCATCAGCTTGCGGCAGATCAGGTCGAGCTTGGCTTCCTGGGCCTGCGCCAGATTCATGTCGTCGCGCTCGAAGTAGGCGCACGAATAGACGCGTCGCGGGTCGAGCCACAGCGCGTAGAACGCATCGCCGACGTCGTAGTGGCTCTGCACCTGCGCGGCGTCGCGCGCGCGGCTGTGATGGGTGTGTTCCCACAGCAGGCGCGACGCGCGTTGCAGCATGCGCATCGGCCCGGCTGCCGCCGCGCGGGTCGGGTCATGCGGCAGCAGTGCCGGCGCCGCGGCCATCAGGTCGCGCATGCGACCCTCGATCTCCAGGCGCCCCTCGACGTAATCTTCGGCCATCCGGCCGATGGCGCCCTGCGCCAGATGCAGCAGCGCGCGCGCATCGCGCACGATCAGTTGCAGGGCGGGCCGGGCCGCGCCGATGCGGCGCCCGCCGGGCAGTTGCACAGCGCACGGCAGGGGCAGCGCCGACAGCCTCGCGGTGGCGGGCTGGACGAACAGGCGCTCGGACAGCATCGGTGCTCCTAGCTGCGCTTGCAGCACGCCGTGGTCGAAGCCGCGATGTTGCAGTCGCCGTCGCGCGACACGCGGCGCGGCGGCACGCGGCGCCCGCGCCAGCCGAGCTCGGCCAGCGCATACGCGGCCAGTGCGCAGCCCTGGGCGCTGGCGGCATCCAGCCAGTGCATCGCGCACTCGTCGTCGGCGCACACGCCGGCGCCGTCGCGGTAGGCCAGACCGAGCCGGAACTGGGCGCAGGGGTGGCCGCGCAGGCTGGACAGCTCGAACCAGTGTGCAGCCACCTCGGCGCCGTCCCCGGTCGGCTCCAGCGCGAGCATGCCGAGCTGGTACTGCGCCGCGGCGTCGTGCTGCGCTGCAGCGCATTCCAGCCACATGCGGGCCGTCGCGTGGTCGTGCGCGACACCGCTGCCGCTGAGGTGGAGCACGCCCAGTTCGCATTGCGCACGCGCATGTCCGCCGAGCGCGGCCAGCCCCCACCAGCAGGCGGCTTCAGCGTCGTCGCGCGCGACGCATTCACCGGCGCGGAACAGGCAGCCGAGTTCGTATTGCGCCTCGGCGCTGCCCTGCGCCGAGGCCGCGCGCAGCTGGCTCAGCCGCTCGGCGACCGCGGCGGCCGCCGGCGGGTTGGCCGAGCCGCCGGGCGCGAAGCTCGGATCGGGGGCAGGGTTGAGGGGCATGGCATCAGTGTCGTCACGCCGTCCTGCATGGACGGCATGGACCGTAGTATCGAACCTCGGAGTTGCGAAATCCATGATGTTCCGCTAACAACGTGAAACCATGTGTTTCTTGTGTTGCTGCGCGCGACGCGTGTAAGTGCGATCTGCCGGGGTTGCGCTTCAGGGATGCAAGGGCGACTCGACGCTGCCGCTGCGTTCGCGCTGACGTTCGCGGCGCAGGATGCCCGACAGCAGCGCGAAGTCGCGACCCTCGGCCTCGATCAGGTCGTCTAGCGCGAGGATGCCGAGCAGCCGCCCGCCGTCGCCGGTGACCGCGAGGCGGCGCACCCCGTGGCTGGACATGGCTTGCATCGCGTCGTCGATGTCGGCGTCGCGGTCGATGCTCAGCGTGCCGTGGCTCATCACGTCGGCCACGCGCAGTTCGCGCGGCGTGGCGCCTTCAGCCACCGCGCGCAGCACCATGTCGCGGTCGGTGACGATGCCCAGCGGCGTGCCGTCGCCGTCGGTGACGACGAGCGCGCCGACATGTTGTTCGCGCATCTGCAGCGCCGCCTCCTGCAGGTTGCAGCGTTGCGGAATATGCACGGTGCCTTCGGTGTAGACATCCTTGACCTTCATGAGGGCCTCCTTTGGGCTGCGTCGAGCAGCGCGCGCACGGTCGCGTCGTCGACCTGCTGGAAATCGTTGTAGAACGCACCAACCGCGGTGAAGTGTGGCGGGCGCGCGAGGAACACGAAGCGATCGGCGAGCTCGTCGAAGCCGATGTCGGGTGGCGCCACAGGCACCGCGACCGTCACGCGTGCCGGGCCTTGCGCGCGCAGCGCCAGCAGCGCCGCACGCATCGTCGCGCCGGTGGCGATGCCGTCGTCGACCACGATCACGCTGCGTCCGGCGACGGCCGGCGGTGCGCGCCCACCACGCCACAGCGTGGCGCGACGGTTCAACTCGCCCCGCGCGGCTTCGACCGCGGCGTCGATCTGCGCCTGGCTGACGCCGGCTTCACGGATCAGCGCGTGGTTCAGCACCAGCGCATCGGCTTCGGCCAGTGCCCCCATCGCCAGCTCGGGCTGGCCCGGCACGCCGAGCTTGCGCACCAGCAGCAGGTCGAGCTCGGCGTCGAGCGCGCGAGCCACTTCGCGGGCCACGGGCACGCCGCCGCGCGGCAGCGCCAGGACCAGCGGCTGCGCCCAGGGGCCTTGCGCGCGCAGCGCTTCGCCGAGCGCCTGCCCGGCGCTTGCGCGGTCAGCAAAATGCGGTTCCATGGGCGGCTCCGTCGGCGTGGCTGTGCCGGGGCGGTGGGGGCGCGGCCGGCATCACTGGCTGGCCGCCGAGGCCGGCGCGGCCGGCTCGCTCGGCGCGGGCAGCGTCGCCGAAGCCGGCTCCTGCGGTGCGGCGGTGCTCGCGGCGTCGCTTTCGGGGGCGGCCGGGGTCGGTTCGGAAGCTTTCTGGCAGGCGCCCAGGGCAAGCAGCAGGGCGGCGGCGGCGAGGATCGTTTCGATGCGTTTCATGGTGGGCTCTTGGCAAACGTTTCAGGGGTAAAAGTGGCGCAGGCGTCTTGCTGCCAGCACCGCGCCTGATGCATTGGATCCGCTGCGCGCGATTGGTTTCCATGATCTTGCGCACGAAGCCTGCGGCGTGGTGCGGTTGCCGCAATGCAACACGGTGCGCGCGCAAGGCGCACGGCTGTCCCTAGAATCCGCGATGCGGCGCGTCGCCGCAGCAATTCCTTTAGCCCGAGCGTTGCCATGCAAGATCCGATGCCTGAACTGGCGCATATCTCCTCGCGGGACAAGGCCGAGATCCTGTCGCAGGCTCTGCCCTACATCCGCAAGTTTCACGGAAAGACGCTGGTCATCAAATACGGCGGTAACGCGATGACCGACCCGTCGCTGCAGCAGGACTTCGCCGAAGACGTCGTGCTGCTCAAGCTGGTGGGCATGAACCCGGTCGTGGTCCACGGCGGCGGGCCGCAGATCGACGAGGCGCTGGCCAAGGTCGGCAAGAAGGGAACGTTCATCCAGGGCATGCGAGTGACCGACGCCGAAACGATGGAAGTCGTCGAGTGGGTGCTGGCCGGCCAGGTGCAGCAGGACATCGTCGGCCTGATCAACGTCGCCGGCGGCAAGGCGGTGGGGCTGACCGGGCGTGACGGCGGCATGATCCGCGCCCGCAAGTTGCGCATGCGCGACCGCGAGAACCCGCAGCTCGAGCACGACGTCGGCCTGGTCGGCGAGATCGAGGCGATCGACCCCAGCGTGGTCAAGGCGCTGCAGGACGACCAGTTCATCCCGGTGATCTCGCCGCTGGGCTTCGGCGCCGACAACGAGAACTTCAACATCAATGCCGACGTCGTCGCCGGCAAGCTGGCGGAAGTGCTGAAAGCCGAGAAGCTGTTGCTGCTGACCAACACCCCGGGCGTGCTGAACAAGGCCGGTGAACTGCTGACCAACCTCAGCGCGCGCGAGATAGACGAGATGTTCGCCGACGGCAGCATCTCCGGCGGCATGCTGCCGAAGATCGCCTCGGCGCTCGACGCCGCGCGCTCGGGCGTCAACAGCGTGCACATCATCGACGGTCGCATCCCGCACGCGCTGTTGCTCGAGGTGCTGACCGAGCAGGCCTACGGCACGATGATCCGTTCGCATTGATGGCCCCGCAGCCGGCGCCGCGGGCTGAGCCGTGCGCGAGAGCGGCGCGGTGAGCGTGGTCTGGTTGTTCGATATGGACGACACGCTGCACGATGCTTCGTGGCGTGTGTTTCCGCAAATGAATATCGAGATGACGCAGTACATCGTGCGCCATCTCGGAGTCGATGAAGCGACCGCAGGGCGCTTGCGCGTGGACTTCTGGCGCCGCTATGGCGCCACGCTGCTCGGCCTGGTGCACGAACATGGCGTGCGCGCCGAGCACTTCCTCGCCGAGACGCACCGTTTTCCGCAGCTCGAGGCGATGCTGCGTGCCGATCGCAGCGAGCGCGCCGCGCTGCGCGCGCTGCCCGGGCGCAAGCTGGTGCTGACGAATGCGCCGCGCGACTACGCGCTGCGTGTGCTGCGCCATTGCGCACTGCTGCGCGGCTTCGACGACGTCGTCAGCATCGAGGACATGCGCCAGTGCGGTCGCCTGCGCCCCAAGCCCGATGTGCGCGGACTGCGCGCGGTGCTGCGTCGCGCGCGACTGCGCCCGGCGCAGTGCGTGCTGGTCGAGGACACGCTGCAGCACTTGCGTGCCGCGCGCCGCGTTGGCCTGCGCACGGTCTGGTACACGCGCTACAGCGCGCGCGGTGCGCGGCTGCGCCACGGTCGCCCGGCCTACGTCCATGCGAGAATCGGCACGTTATGGGACCTGCCGAAACCGCCGAAGCCGCTGCCGCGCTGAATCCTGCCCGTGCCGCGCGCAAGCGGCCGCGCCCGGGCGAGCGCCGCGCACAGATCCTGCAGTGCCTGGCCGGCATGCTCGAGGACGGCGGCGTGGAGCGCATCACCACTGCGGCGCTGGCACAGCGCCTGCAGGTCTCGGAAGCGGCGCTGTACCGCCATTTCGCGAGCAAGGCGCAGATGTTCGACGCGCTGATCGAGTTCATCGAAACCAGCGTGTTCGGGCTGATCAACCAGATCGCCGCGCAGCACGACTCGGGGCTGGTACAGGCGCAGCGTATGGTGCAGGCGCTGCTGGCCTTCGCCGAACGCAACCCCGGGCTGTGCCGGCTGCTGGCCGGCGACGTGCTGGCCGGCGAGCACGCACGACTGCAGCAGCGCGTCGACCGTTTCCTCGAGCGCGTCGAGGCCGCGCTGCGCCACAGTCTGCGGCTGGCCTTGCAGCAGCAATCGCTCGCGTTCGATCCGGCGCAGCGCGCGCAGTGGCTGATGACCTACGCCGGCGGCTGCCTGTGGCGCGTGGCGCATCGTCGCGGCGGCGCCGACGCCGATGGCGCACTGCTCGCATTGCTGGCCTAGACCCACGCCGGCGCGGCAGGATATCGACGGGAAAGGTTGACAAACGACGCGTATTCAGAAATAGTACGACCGTTCGTTCGAAATTCACACGACCGATGGTCCGCAAATCCGTTCCCGATACTACGCTCCGCGACGCTCCCGAAACCTCGGGCAAGGGCCGCATGACGCGCCAGGCGATTCTCGACTGCGCGCTGCAGATGGCGGGCCGCATCGGCCTCGAAGGCCTGTCGATCGGCGTGCTCGCCGATCGCATGGACATGAGCAAGTCGGGCGTTTTCGCGCATTTCGGCTCGCGCGAGGAACTGCAGATCTCGGTCATTCGTCATTACCACGCGCTGTTCGAACACGAGGTGTTCTACCCGGCGCTGCAGCAGCCGCGCGGCCTGCCGCGCCTGCACGCGATGTTCGAGCGCTGGCTGCAGCAGGTCAGCCGCGAAGTCGAGACCGGTTGCATCTACATTTCCGGCGCTGTCGAGTTCGACGATCGCCCGGGCCCGGTGCGCGATGCGCTGGTGCAGATGGTGCAGGACTGGCACGACGCGCTGCAGCGCGCGGTGCAGCAGGCGATCGACGCCGGCCACCTGCGCGCCGACACGCCGATGCGCCAGTTGGTGTTCGAGCTGCACGGCTTGATCCTGGCGTTGCACCACGACGCCCGGCTGTTGCAGATCGCAGGTTCCTTGCAGATCGCGCAGCGCAGCTACGCGCGCGTGCTGCGCAACTACGCGACGCCGGCCGGGCTCGCGTTGATCGATCTGGTCGATCCCGACCAAGCCTGACCCCCATTCAAGACCGTCCACGACAGGAGCAGGACATGCCCAGTTATACCCCGCCCTTGCGCGACATGCGCTTCGTGATGCACGAAGTGCTCGGCGCCGTGCCGGCGCTGCGCGAACTTCCCCCCCACGCCGACATCGACGCCGAACTGATCGACCAGGTGTGCGAGGAGGCGGGCAAGTTCTGCGCCGATGTGCTGCATCCGCTGAACGCCAGCGGTGACGCCGAAGGCTGCCACTACGACCCCGCGACCCACGCGGTGACGACGCCGGCCGGCTTCCGCCAGGCCTGGGAGCAGTACGTCGAGGCCGGTTGGCCGCTGCTCAACGCTGCGCCCGAATACGGCGGCCAGGGCCTGCCGCACCTGGTCGGCAGCGCGGTGCACGAAATGCAGAACTCGGCGAACCAGGCCTGGACCATGTACCCGGGGCTGACGCACGGCGTCGTCGAACTGCTCGGAGCCCACGGCAGCGAGGCGCAGAAGGCGCTTTACCTGCCGCGCCTGGCCAGCGGCCAGTGGACCGGCACGATGTGCCTGACCGAGCCGCATTGCGGTACCGACCTCGGCCTGATCCGCACCAAGGCGACGCAGCAGGACGACGGCAGCTACGCGCTCAGCGGGCAGAAGATCTTCATCTCCAGCGGCGAGCACGACCTGTCCGAGAACATCGTGCACATGGTGCTGGCCAAGCTGCCGGGTGCGCCCGAGGGCTCGAAGGGCATTTCGCTGTTCGTCTGCCCGAAGTTCGTCCCCGACGCCGCCGGCGAAGCCGGCGAGCGCAACGCGATCTTCTGCTCGGGCATCGAGCACAAGATGGGCATCCACGCCAATTCGACCTGCCAGATGACGCTCGACGGCGCGCGCGCCTGGCTGGTCGGCGAGCCCAACAAGGGGCTGGCGGCGATGTTCGTGATGATGAACGGCGCGCGCCTGGGCGTGGGCACGCAGTCGCTGGGGCTGACCGAGGTCGCCTGGCAGAACGCGCTGGCCTATGCGAAGGAGCGCCAGCAGATGCGTGCGCTGTCCGGGCCGAAGGCGCCGCAGCAGCCGGCCGACCCGATCATCGTGCACCCGGACGTTCGGCGCATGCTGCTGACCGCGCGCGCCTGGGCCGAAGGCGGTCGCTTCCTGGTGTACTGGGTCGCCCTGCTGCTCGACCAGTCGCGCCTGCACCCCGACGCGGCGCGGCGCGCCGACGCCGACGACCTGGTCGCGCTGCTGACGCCCATCGTCAAGGCCTTCCTGACCGACAATGGATTTGCCGCGACCAACGAATGCCTGCAGGTGTTCGGCGGCCACGGCTACATCCGCGAATGGGGCATGGAGCAGCTGGTGCGCGACGCTCGCATCAACATGATCTACGAAGGCACCAACACGATCCAGGCGCTCGACCTGATCGGCCGCAAGGTGCTGATGGACAACGGCGCGAAGTTGAAGAAGTTCGGAGCCATCGTCAAGGACTTCGTCGAGGAGTACGGCGTGTCCGATTCGATGCAGGAATTCGTCAACCCGCTCGCTGATCTCGGCGACAAGGTGCAGAAGCTGACGATGGAACTGGGCTTCAAGGCGATGGCCAAGCGCGACGAAGTCGGCGCCGCCGCGGTGCCCTATCTGCGCGTGGTCGGCCACCTGGTGTTCGCCTACGCCTTCGCGCGCATGGCCGCGGTGGCGCAGGCCGCGCTGGCCGCCGGCGCCGCCGACGCCGCGTTCTACCAGGCCAAGCTGCAGACCGCGCGCTTCTATTTCGCGCGCCTGTACCCCGAGACCGCCGCGGCGATCCGCATCGCGCGCAGCGGCGTCAACAACCTGCTGGACACCGAAGCGGTGTTCGCCTGATCGTCTCTCGACCGAAGGATGCCACGATGACTTCCCGTTTCCCGATTCGCCGCGTCGCCGTGCTCGGCGCCGGCGTCATGGGCGCGCAGATCGCCGCCCACTGCGTCAACGCCCGCGTTCCGGTGGTGCTGTTCGACCTCGCGGCCAAGGAAGGGCCGAAGAACGCGATCGCCGACAAGGCCATCGCCAACCTGAAGAAGCTCAGCCCGGCGCCGCTGGGCGACGCCGCGCTGGCCGGGCTGATCCGCGCCGCGAACTACGACGACGATCTGGCGCTGCTGGCCGGCTGCGACCTCGTGATCGAGGCCATCGCCGAGCGCATGGACTGGAAGCACGCGCTGTACCAGCGCGTCACGCCGCACCTGGCGCCGCACGCGCTGTTCGCCACCAACACCTCGGGGCTGTCGATCGCGCAGCTGTCCGAAGGCTTCTCCGACGCGCTGCGCAGCCGCTTCTGCGGCGTGCACTTCTTCAATCCGCCGCGCTACATGCCGCTGGTCGAGCTGATCCCGACTCCGGCCACCGACCCGACCGCGCTCGACCAGCTCGAGACCTTCCTGACGACGACGCTGGGCAAGAGCGTGGTGCGCGCGCTCGATACGCCGAACTTCGTCGCCAACCGCGTCGGCGTGTTCTCGATCCTCGCGGTGATGCACGAGGCCGAGAAATACGGCCTGAGCTACGACGTCGTCGACGACCTGACCGGCGCCAAGCTCGGCCGCGCCAAGAGCGCGACCTTCCGCACCGCCGACGTCGTCGGCCTCGACACGATGGCGCACGTGATCGGCACCATGCGCGACACGCTGCCGGTGTCGGCCGACCCGTTCGCTGCGCTGTACGCGACGCCGCCGGCGCTGGCCGACCTGGTCGCGCGCGGCCAGCTCGGGCAGAAGAGCGGCGCCGGCTTCTACAAGAAGGTCGGGCGCGACATCCTGCGCTTCGACGCCGCCAGCGGCGACTACGTGGCCGGCGGCGCCAAGGCCGACGAGATCGTCGTGCGCATGCTGAAGAAGCCGGCCGCCGAGCGCTTCAAGCTGCTGCGCGAGTCGAGCAACCCGCAGGCGCAGTTCCTGTGGGCGGTGTTCCGCGACGTGTGGCACTACATCGCGGTGCATCTGGGGTCGATCGCCGACAACGCGCGCGACCTCGACTTCGCGATCCGCTGGGGCTTCGGCTGGAACGAGGGCCCGTTCGAGACCTGGCAGGCGGCCGGCTGGCAGCAGATCGCGGCGTGGGTCGCCGAGGACATCGCGCAGGAGCGCGCGCTGTGCGACACGCCGCTGCCCGACTGGGTGGGCCGCATCGACGCCGTGCACAACCCCGAAGGCTCGTGGTCGGCGGCGGCCGGGCGCTACCAGCCGCGGCGCGCGCTGCCGGTGATGGCGCGCCAGCCCTTCGGCCAGAGCGTGCTCGGCGAGGCCGCGGCCGACCCGGCCAGCGCCGGCAGCACCGTGTTCGAGGACGCGTCGATCCGCCTGTGGACCGCGCCCGGCGCCGACGACGTGCTGGTGGCCAGCTTCAAGACCAAGATGCACACCATCGGCGGCAGCATCGTCGAGCAGCTCGAGCGCGCGGTCGAGCTGGCCGAGCGCGACTACGCCGGCCTGGTGATCTGGCAGACCTCGGAGCCGTTCTCGGCCGGGGCCGACCTGCAGGCCATGCTGCCGGCGTTCATGGCGGGCGGCGCGGCCGCGATCGAGCCGGTCGAGCGCCGGCTGCAGGACATGGTGCTGCGACTGCGCTACGCGCAGGTGCCGGTGGTCGCCGCGGTGCGCGGCATGGCGCTGGGCGGGGGCTGCGAAATCGCGGTGCATTGCGCGCGCCGCGTCGCCGCGCTCGAGAGCTACATCGGGCTGGTCGAAGTCGGCGTCGGGCTCATCCCCGGCGGCGGCGGCCTGTGCTATCTGGCGCGGCGCGCCTCGGAGCTGGCCGCGGCGGCCGGCGCCGATGTCGACCCGATGGCCTTCCTCGCCAAGCTGTACATGCAGCCAGCGATGGCCGCGGTGTCGAAGTCGGCGCTGGAAGCGCGCGCGATGGGCTACCTGAGCGACGACGACGTGATCGTGATGCACAAGGACGAAGTGCTGCACGTGGCGATCGCGCAGGCGCGCGCGCTGGCCGAGGCCGGCTGGCGGCCGCCGCTGGCGCGGCCGATCAAGGTGGCCGGGCGCGGCGGTGTCGCGACCATCAAGGCGCAGCTCGTCAATATGCGCGACGGTGCCCAGATCACTGCGCACGACTACACCCTGGGCGTGGCGATCGCCGAAGTGATGTGCGGCGGCGACGTCGACGCCGGCAGCCTGGTCGACGAAGCCTGGCTGATGCGCCTGGAGCGCGAGCGCTTCTGCAAGCTGCTCGAGCATCCGAAGACGCAGGAACGCATCATGAGTCTGCTGCAAGGCGGCAAGCCGGTGCGCAACTGAGCGCACCCATCCAAGATACGGAGATTCAAGCAATGGCCAAGCAAGTGCAGGATGCCTACATCGTCGCCGCGGCACGCACGCCGATCGGCAAGTCGCACCGCGGTGCGTTTCGCAGCACGCGTTCGGACGACCTGCTGGTCGCCGCGATCCACGCCGCGCTGAAGCAGGCCAGCGGCCTGGACCCGGCGGCGATCGAGGACGCGATCATCGGCTGCGCCTTCCCCGAGGCCGAGCAGGGCATGAACATGGCGCGCGTGGCGGCGCTGCTCGCCGGGCTGCCCAACAGCGTCGGCGGCGTCACCGTCAACCGCTTCTGCGCTTCCGGCGTGACCGCGATCCAGATGGCCGCCGACCGCATCCGCGTCGGCGAGGCCGACGTGATGCTGGCGGGCGGCGCCGAAAGCATGAGCCTGGTGCCGATGAGCGGCAACAAGCCGGCGTTCAACCCGGCAGTGTTCGCGCGCGCCGAGGACGTCGGCATCGCCTACGGCATGGGGCTGACCGCCGAGCTGGTGGCGCAGAAGTGGAAGGTCTCGCGCGACGCGCAGGACGCGTTCGCGCTGCAGTCGCACCAGCGCGCGGTGGCGGCGATCGCCGCCGGCGAGTTTGCCGACGAGATCGTTCCGGTCGAGGTGCTCGAGCGCGTGCCCGACCTGGCCGCGGGCAGCGTGGTCGAGCGCCGCCGCACCATTGCGCTCGACGAAGGTCCTCGCGCCGATACCTCGCTGGCCGCGCTGGGCAAGCTTCGCCCGGTGTTCGCGTCGCCCAAGGACCCCTGCGGGCGCGCCACCGGGCTGGGCACGGTGACTGCCGGCAACAGCTCGCAGACCTCGGACGGCGCCGGTGCGCTGATTCTGGCGTCGGAGGCCGCGGTCAAGCGCTTCAACCTGCAGCCGCTGGCGCGCTTCGTCGGCTTCGCGTCGCGCGGCGTGCCGCCCGAGATCATGGGCATCGGCCCGATCGAGGCGATTCCGGCGGCGCTGAAGGCCACCGGGCTCAAGCTCGACGACCTCGGCTGGATCGAGCTCAACGAGGCCTTCGCCGCGCAGTCGCTGGCGGTGATCGAGAGCTGCGGGCTCGACCCGGCGCGCGTCAATCCGCTGGGTGGTGCCATCGCGCTCGGCCACCCGCTGGGCGCCACCGGCGCGATCCGCGCCTGCACGACCATCTACGGCCTGCGCCGGCGCAAGCAGAAATACGGCATGGTGACGATGTGCGTCGGCACCGGCCAGGGCGCGGCCGGCATTTTCGAGGCGCTGTGAGGCGGGCGCCACGATGAGCGACATTCTCGAGATGCGCGAAGGCGGCGTGCTGACGCTGACCTTCAACCGCACCGCCAAGCGCAATGCGCTGACCGCGGCGATGTACGCGCAACTGGCCGACGCGCTGGAGGCGGCGGCCGCCGACGCCGCGGTGCGCGTCGTCGTGTTCCAGGGTCAGCCCGAGATGTTCAGCTCGGGCAACGACGTCGGCGAGTTCCTGCAGCGCCCGCCGGCGTCGGAGGACGCGCCGGTGTTCCGCTTCCTGCGCGCGCTCAGCGCGCTGCCGGAACCGGCGCTGGCCGCGGTGTGCGGTCCTGCGGTGGGCATCGGCACGACGCTGCTGCTGCACTGCGAGCTGGTGTGCTGCGGCGACAACGCGCTGTTCTCGCTGCCTTTCGTCAACCTCGGGCTGTGCCCGGAGGCCGCTTCCAGCCTGTTGCTGCCGCAGCGCATCGGCTGGGCCGCGGCGGCCGAGAAGCTGCTGCTGGGCGAGCCGTTCGCGGCCGACGAGGCGCTCGAGCTGGGGCTGGTCAACCGCGTGCTGCCGCCGGCCGAGGTCAACGCCCATGTGCAGGCGCTGGCGGCCAAGCTGGCGGCGCGCCCGGCCGCGTCGCTGCGCGCGACCAAGGCGCTGATGCGCGCGCCGCAACGCGCGCTGGTGGCGCAGGTGATGCGCGACGAGGCCGCCGAGTTCGAGCGCCTGCTCAAGGGGCCGGCGGCGAAGGAGGCGTTCACCGCGTTCCTGGCCAAGCGCAAGCCGGATTTCAGCGGACTTTGAGAGCCCCCAGGGCCGGGCTGCGCCCAGCCCGTTCCACCTCGCCGCTTGCAAGCGGCTCGGATTCGGCAGGCGCGCGAACACGCGCAGGCGTGTTCGCTGGTCCCGCCTCATCCCCCGAGGGGGTCAAGCCATCTTGGGGCGGCCCGGCGATGGCTTGAGCGCGCCCCCAGGGCCGGGCTGCCTGCGCGCGCTCACTGCGCGCCGGCCCAGCCGCACTGGCGCCAGGCCTCGAACACCGCAACCGCGACCGCGTTCGACAGGTTCAGGCTGCGCTGACCCGGGCGCATCGGCAGGCGCAGCCTTTGCGCGATGCGTTCGCGCAGGGGCGGAGGCAGCCCGCTGGTCTCGGCGCCGAACACCAGCCAGTCGCCGGGCTGGAAGCGCGCCTGCGCGAAGCCCGCGTTCGCATGCGTCGTGAACGCGAACAGGCGCGCGGGGTCGGGCGCCTCGCGCGCCAGCAGCGCGTCCCACGACGCGTGCACGCGCAGCTCGGCGTACTCGTGATAGTCGAGCCCGGCGCGCCGCAGCTGGCGATCGTCGAGCGAGAAGCCCAGCGGTTCGATCAGGTGCAGCGTGCAGCCGGTGTTGGCCGCCAGACGGATCACATTGCCGGTGTTGGGCGGGATTTCGGGGTGGACGAGGACGATGTTGAACATGCGGATTCAATCGGGAGCCGGCGTGCGCAGCGCGACGGCGACCGCGACTTCGGCCGCACCGCCGCGCAGCAGGGCGTCGGCCGCGGCGTCCAGCGTACACCCGCTGGTCATCACGTCGTCGACCAGCAGCATGCGCGTGCCGGGCCGCGCATGCGCGACGAAGGCCCCGCGCACATTGGCGGCGCGCGCCGCGCGCGGCAGCAGCGACTGCGCCGCGGTGTCGCGGCAGCGCTGCAGCGCACCGGCGTCGACGCGCAGGCGCAGTGCGGCCGCGAAGCCCAGCGCGATTTCCCAGGCCTGGTTGTAGCCGCGCTCGCGCAGGCGCGCCGGCGCCAGCGGCACCGCCACCACGCAATGCGGCAGCGCCAGCCCGGCCGCGTGCCAGCGCTGCGCGAGCTGGACGCCGAGCCAGCGTCCCAGCCGCGGCTGCGCGCCGAACTTCAAGCGCTCGATCAAGCGATCCAGCGGCGGCGTGTAGTCGCCCAGGGCCAGCGCGCGCACGAAGCGCGGCGGCGCCAGTACGCAGGCGCCGCATGGCGCACGCAGCGCGCAGCGCGGGCAGCGCGGGACCGCGTCGCCGAAGTGCTGCGCCAGGCAGGCGGCGCACAGCGGTGTGTTGCTGGGCAGCGCGCACAGTTGGCACAGGCCGCGCGGCAGCAGCCGCGCCAGCGCGCCGACCAGCCGCGCGCAGCGTCGGTCGGGGGCGGGCATCGCGATTCCGGGCACAGGGGGCATGCGGCCGGCGAGCGATGCCGTGGCCGCTGAACCACTATAGTGCGCATCGCGGCGCCTGCGCCGCGATGACCCCGATGACCTCCACCGCCCACGAACCCGACGGCCGCCGCCTCGCACGCGAGCGGCTGGCGCGCCGCGCCGCACCTTTCATCTGGCAGGAGGCCGCGCGCCGCCTGGCCGAGCGACTTCCCTTGCTGCGCCTGCAGCCGACCCTGGCGCTCGACGTCGGCTGCGCCTGGGGCGACGGCCTCGCGCTGCTGCGTGCCCAGTATCCGCGCGCCCAGCTGATCGGCATCGAACCGGCCGCCGCGCTGGCCGCGCATGCGCGCCGCAGCCATGTGCCCGCGCGCCTGCTGCAGGCCTGGCGCGGCCGCGCCGAGGTACGTGAGGCCGCGCTGCACGCGCCGCCGCGCGACGGCGCGCAGATGTTGTGGTCCAACCTGGCGCTGCCGTGGGCCGACGATCTCGGCGCCTTGCTGGGGGGCTGGAACGCCGCGCTGCAGCCCGACGGCGTGCTGATGTTCACCAGTTTCGGCCCCGACACGCTGCGCGAGCTGCGTGTGCCCGCGGTGCGCGCGCTCGGCGTCGTGCCGCCGGACTTCGTCGACATGCACGACCTCGGCGACCTGCTGCTCGCGCAAGGGTTCGCCGAGCCGGTGATGGACATGGAAATGGTCACGCTGCGCTACCCCGATGCGCGCGCGGCACTGGCCGAGTTGGCCGAACTCGGTCGCGTGCCGCATGCCGCCGCGGCGCCGGGGCTGCGCACGCCCAGGCGCTGGCGGGAGTTGCAGCAGGCGCTGGGCGCGGGCCCGGTCGAGCTGAGTTTCGAGCTGATCTACGGCCACGCCTACAAACCCAGCACGCGCGGCGCGGTCGACGGCGTCGCCACCTTCCCCATCGAACAGTTGCGCGGTTCGCGCGCGCGTCGCTGAGCGCGCCGGCGCCGGGTTGTCCCGCAGGGCGCGCGCGACGGCGCGCTGGCATCATGGATATGTGCCTCTGCGCCCGCCGCGCCTCGAATTGTTGTATCGGCTGAACGAGATAGGTGGCGGGCCGTCTTGATTGTGCGCAAAATCGAGCCAAATCGATCGCGCGCCGATCGGCACGAGCAATCGGCTCCTTATAATGGATCGATTAAGGGCTTCGTGCGGCCAGCGTGTTGCGCGAGATCAATCAAACGAGGAATAGTCGTTGCCGCAGCGCGAACGACACGATCTTGGGGGCAGCGGTGCAGTGGGTGGACAGCGTCGAATTCGGCCTGCTCGGCAGGCCGCTCAGCCAGGACGGCAGGCTCGTCTGGTCGCTGCGTCGCAACTGCTCGATCAGCCCGCGTCAGCTGCTGCTGTTCTTCGCCTCGCTGACGCTGGTCTCGTTGTTCGTCGCGCTGTTGTGCTGGGCCGGCGGTGCCAAGCTGGTGCCGCCGTTCACGCTGGCCGAATTGTTGGCGTTCGGCGTCGCGCTGGTGGTCTACGCGCGCCATGCCGGCGACCGCGAGCGCATCGTCGTCTCGGCGAACGCGCTCATCGTCGAGTGGGAGTGCGGCGGCCGCTTCGAGCGTGCCGAGTTCAATCCGCGCTGGGCCAGGATCGTGCTGCACGACAACGGACTGGTCGCGATTTCCGAGTCGGGCAGACAGGCCTTCGTCGGGCGCTACACGCGACCCGAACGGCGCGAGACCCTGGCCAGGGACTTGCGCCGCGCCGTGCTCGCTGCCTGATTCCGGGCTGGCCGAAGTTTTCCATATGAAGGTGACACCGAAGATGAAACTGAAGCACTACCTCGCAACGGCGTCGGCGCTGTTCGTCGCCAACGCGTTCGGCGCGCAGAGCCTTCCCGGCGGTCCGCAGACCTGGGGCATCGACTTCCAGCCGCCGGTCACGCAGATCGCGGCCGACCAGCGCGACCTGAACTACATGGTGATGCTGATTTGCCTGGGCATCGGCATCGTCGTGTTCGGCGTGATGTTCTATTCGGTGTTCAAGTTCCGCAAATCCAAGGGCGCGGTCGCGGCCAAGTTCCACGAGAGCACCGCGGTCGAGGTCGCCTGGACCGTCGTGCCGCTGCTGATCGTGATCGCGATGGTGATTCCGGCGACCAAGCTGGTCGTCGCGCAGGAGAACACCGCGAACTCGTTCCTGACCGTCAAGGTCACCGGCTACCAGTGGAAGTGGGGCTACGACTACGTCGACGGCCCCGGCAAGGGCATCAACTTCTACTCCACGCTGACGACGCCGATGAGCGAGATTTTCGGCAACGCGGCCAAGCCCAACAATTACCTGCTGCAGGTCGACCACCCGCTGGTCGTGCCGGTCAACGAGAAGGTGCGCATCCTGACCACCTCGGCCGACGTGATCCACGGCTGGTATGTGCCGTCGTTCGGCGTGCAGCTCGACGCGATTCCCGGCTTCGTGCGTGCGACCTGGTTCAAGGCCGACAAGATCGGGACCTACTACGGCCAGTGCGCGCAGATCTGCGGCAAGGGCCACGCGTTCATGCCGATCGTCGTCAAGGTCGTCTCGCTGGACGACTACCAGGCCTGGGTGAAATCCACGCAGGCCGCGATCAAGGCCGGCGGCGGGCAGTTGCCGCCGTCGGGCGCCGACAGCTGACGTTGGCGCAGCACGGCCTGGCACCCACAAACGAAGTCCACGGACATTCATAGACCTATAGCCAGGCCGCTTCTTTTCAATTACCCCGAGGAGTGCACCCGATGAGCGCAGTGCTAGATCATGCCCCGGCCGGCGCCGGGGATCATGCCCACGACCACCCCCATGGCTGGCGGCGTTGGCTGTTCTCGACGAACCACAAGGACATCGGAACGATGTACTTGCTGTTCGCGCTGTTCATGTTGTTCGAGGGCGGGATCCTGGCGATGCTGATCCGCGCCGAGCTCGCCGAGCCCGGCATCCAGTTCCTGAATCCGCAGCTGTACCTGTCGATTTCGACCATGCACGGCCTGCTGATGATCTTCGGCGCGGTGATGCCGGCGATGGTCGGCTTCGCGAACTGGATGATTCCGCTGCAGATCGGCGCGCCCGACATGGCGTTCCCGCGCATGAACAACCTCAGCTTCTGGCTGCTGATTCCGGCCGCGCTGCTGCTGACTGCGTCGTTCTTCGTCTCCGGCGGCTCGCCGCAGGTCGGCTGGACGCTGTATGCGCCGCTGACCGTGCAACAGGGCATGGGGATGGATCTGGTGATCTTCGCGGTGCACCTGATGGGCGCGTCGTCGATCATGGGTTCGATCAACATCATCGTGACGCTGCTGAACATGCGCGCGCCGGGCATGACGCTGATGAAGCTGCCGCTGTTCGCTTGGACCTGGCTGATCACCGCCTATCTGCTGATCGCGATCATGCCGGTGCTCGCCGGCGCGGTGACGATGACGCTGACCGACCGTCACTTCGGCACCAGCTTCTTCAACGCCGCCGGCGGCGGCGATCCGGTGCTGTACCAGCATCTGTTCTGGTTCTTCGGCCACCCCGAGGTCTACGTGATGATCCTGCCGGCGTTCGGCATCGTCAGCTCGGTGGTGCCGGCGTTCTCGCGCAAGCCGCTGTTCGGCTACAGCTCGATGGTGTACGCGGCCGCGTCGATCGCGATCCTGTCGTTCATCGTATGGGCCCACCACATGTTTACCGCCGGCATGCCGACCACCGGCCAGCTGTTCTTCATGTACGCGACGATGCTGATCGCGGTGCCCACCGGCGTGAAGGTGTTCAACTGGATCGCGACGATGTACGGCGGCTCGCTCAGTTTCGAGACGCCGATGCTGTTCGCGATCGGCTTCATTTTCGTGTTCACCTTCGGCGGCTTCTCGGGCCTGGTGCTGGCCACCGCGCCGATCGACACGCAGCTGCACAACACCTACTACGTGGTCGCGCATTTCCACTACGTGCTGGTCGCCGGTTCGCTGTTCGCGATCTTCATGGGCTTTTACTTCTGGTCGCCGAAGTGGACCGGGGTGATGTACAACGAGCGCGCCGGCAAGATCCATTTCTGGGCCTCGCTGATCACCTTCAACATCACCTTCCTGCCGCAGCACTTCCTCGGCCTGGCGGGTATGGTGCGGCGCTACGCCGACTACCCGGTGCAGTTCACCGACTTCAACGCGATCTCGTCGATCGGCGCGCTCGGCTTCGGGCTGGCGCAGGCGTATTTCCTGTTCGCCGTCGTGATACCGGTGCTGCGCGGCCGCGGCGATCCCGCTCCGCAGCGCCCGTGGGACGGTGCGCACGGCCTGGAGTGGGAAGTGCCGTCGCCGGCGCCGTTCCACACCTTCGAACACCCGCCCAAGCTCGACGAGACCGCCACCCGGGTGCTCGGCCACTGAAAGCAACGCGCGATGGACGATCGAATCGGCAAGGACCTGAAGCGCCGCAACCTGCGGGTGGCGCTGATCACACTGAGCATCGCCGCGGCGATTTTCATCGGTTTCGTGCT
Organism: Pseudomonadota bacterium; assembly: GCA_021825505.1. Classification (GTDB taxonomy): domain Bacteria; phylum Pseudomonadota; class Gammaproteobacteria; order Burkholderiales; family Burkholderiaceae_C; genus Thiomonas_A. Next base: position 18,836 of record JAKAHP010000001.1, on the reverse strand, counting down.
GCGCTGGACATTGCTCTGAGGCCGCGATGAGCTCCTTCGTGCGTGCGTTCAAAACGATCTTCTGGGCCTTTCTCGGCGTGCGCAAGGCGCGCGACCGCGAGCAGGACTTCGAAAATCTGAACATCGTGCACGTGGCGATCGCGGGCCTCGTTTCCGCAGCCCTGTTCGTCGGGCTGCTGATGCTCATCATTCATTGGGTCATCCCGACCGGTCATTCGTAAACGCGAGGAAGACGATATGTCGACAACAGCAAATCACAACGGTTATTTCGTGCCGGGACCGTCGCCGTTCCCGGTACTGGCCGCCACCGGCCTGGTGATGATGGCGTTCGGTGCGGCGTTCTGGTTCAACGGCGTCCCGCACGGCCAGTGGCTGGCGGCCTTCGGCCTGGTGTGGCTGCTGTTCACGATGTATCGCTGGTTCGGCCGCGCGATCTCCGAGAGCGAAGGGGGCATGCACAACCAGGCGGTCGACACGTCGTTTCGCTGGAGCATGAGCTGGTTCATTTTCTCCGAGGTGATGTTCTTCGCGTCGTTCTTCGGCGCGCTGTACTACGCGCGGGTCTACGCGCTGCCCGACCTCGGCGCCTTGCACAGCCAGATCCTGTGGCCGCATTTCCAGGCGGCGTGGCCCAGCGTCGGCCCGTCCGGGCTGATCCCGGCGGTGCACGCGATGGATCCGTGGCCGATCCCGACGATCAACACCGCGCTGCTGCTGAGCTCGGGCCTGACGCTGACGATCTCGCACCACGCGCTGCGCGCCGACCACCGCCAGAAGGCGATCTTCTGGCTGGCATCGACCGTCGTGCTCGGCATCTGCTTCCTGTTCCTGCAGGGCTACGAGTACCACCACGCCTACACCGAACTCGGGCTGAAGCTGACCTCGGGCATCTACGGCTCGACCTTCTTCATGCTGACCGGCTTCCACGGGTTTCACGTGCTGCTCGGCGCGACCATGTTGAGCGTCGTGCTGCGTCGGATGATCCGCGGCGATTTCACCGCCGAGCATCACTTCGCCTTCGAAGGCGCTGCGTGGTACTGGCACTTCGTCGACGTCGTCTGGCTGCTGCTGTACGTGCTCGTGTATTGGCTGTAACCGTTCCATGCGCCCGGCGTACAGGCGCCGGGCACTGCCGCCGCGCTGTTCAGCGCGGGGTCAGCGGAATGCCGGTCGGGTGGATCCAGCCCATCCGGTAGCTGATCAGGATGAAGACGAACAGCAGGATCGACAGGCCGATGCGCCAGCTCAGCGCGTTGACCGCGCGATTGCTGCGACCTTTGTCCTTCATCACGAAATACAGCCCGGAGAACAGGCTGGCGAGGATGCCGATGAAGGCGATCACGACGATGATGTGCAAGGCTCACTCCCACGCCCGGCGCGTGCGGGCGAATTGATGCAAGAACCGATTGTCCCATCAAGCGCACGTGTGCCGCTGCGGCCTAGGGAAATCCTGACGCTGTTCGCGGCGCTGACGCTGATCGTCGCGACCGCGCTGCTCGGGCGCTGGCAGTGGGGGCGCGGGCAGACCAAGCAGCAGCTGGCCGCGCGCATCGAGGCGCGCATGCGCGGACCGGCGCTGGTGCAGGGCGCGCAGGCCTTCGACGCGGTGCGCGACGCGTGGCGGCCGCTGCGCGCGCACGGCAGCTACGCCGCGGCGTGGACCGTGTTCCTGCAGAATCGACAGCACGACGGGCGCTCGGGCTTCTGGGTGCTGACCCCCTTGCATCTGGCCGGAACCTCGCGCTGGATCATGGTCGAGCGCGGCTGGGTGGCATCGGCCTTCGCGCCCGGCAGCGTGGTGCCGGGGGTGCCGACGCCGCAGGCGCCGGTCGACGTCGCGGGGCGGCTGGCGCCGCCGCCCTCGCAGTGGTTCTCGTTCGCCAAGGATGCGCCCGACGCGGTGATCCGGCAGAACGTGGCGTTGAGCCAGTTCGCCGCCACGCACCATATCGATCTGCTGCCCTACGTGCTGCAGCAGCTCGCCCCGTGCGAGCCGCAGATGGTGTGCGAGTGGCCGCGCGCCGACACCGGCATGGAGCGCAATTTCGGTTATGCGTTCCAATGGTGGGCGATGAGCGTGCTGGGTGCGGGTTTGACCGTTTATTTCATGGGCAGGCGGCTGCGTCGCCGTGCCGTCACGGAGGGCAGTCGTTGAGCAAGGATGTCGCGCGGCGCAACCGGCGCACGCTGGCGTTGATCTTCGCGGTGTCGGCCGCGCCGGTGCTGCTGGCCGCGCTGCTGTTCTTCGTTGTGCACCCGAGCGGGCGCCCGGCCTACGGCGAGCTGATCGAGCCGCAGCGCCCGGTGCCGGCGCTGACGCTGAGCGACCTGCGCGGCCAGCCGGTCGACCTGCGCCGCTACGACGGCTACTGGTTGATGGTGATGGCGGCGCCGGCGGCGTGCGACGCGACCTGCCAGCAGTTGCTGTTCGACATGCGCCAGTTCCGCCTGGCCTCGGGCGAGGATCAGTACCGCGTCGCGCGCGTCTGGCTGGTGCTCGACGACGCGCCGATCAACCCCGGCGTGCTCGCGCCGGCGGCCGGCACCATGATCCTGCGCGCCGATCCGGCGCAGCTGCGTGCCTGGCTGCCCACCGCGCCGGCGGCGCCGCTCGAGGGTGTGCTGTGGCTGGTCGACCCGCTGGGTCACCTGATGCTGCGCTTCGACGCACCCGTGCGGCCGCTGCCGGCGCTGGGCGTGTTCAAGAAACTGCTTTACAACAGCGCCGGCTGGAAGCCGCGCCATCTGGAGCCTTTGCGATGACCGGCAATCTGTCGACCGCGGTACCCACCGTGTGGTCGTTCTCGCTGCACGCGGTGCAGGCCGTGATGTGGCTCGGCGGGCTGCTGCTGGTGCTGGTCGCGGCGCTGCGCATGCGCTGGCCCAAGCTGGTCGCGCTGCTGGTGTTCCTGACCATGGACCTGGTGATGTTCGGCGCTTTCGTGCGTTTGACCGATGCCGGCCTGGGCTGCCCCGACTGGCCCGGTTGCTACGGTCATTTCACGCCGGCGCAGGCCCATGTGCAGATCGGCCAGGCAGTGGCCGAGCAGGGCGGCACCCAGGGCAACGTCAGCCCGTTCAAGGCCTGGGTCGAGATGATTCACCGTTACGTCGCGACCATCATCGGTGCGCTGATCGTCGCCATGGCGGTGCGCGCGGCGCTGACACGTCGCCGCCGCAACTCGGTGCGCCTGGGCCTGCCGCTGCTGCTGGTCGCCTGGGTCGTGCTGCAGGGGCTGTTCGGGGCATGGACCGTGACCCTGCTGCTCAAGCCGCTGATCGTCACGCTGCACCTGATGGGCGGCATCGTGCTGCTGATGCTCGCCGCCTGGTTCTGGATGCGCAACCGCGACGACCTGCCGCGCGCCCAAGCCGGCGGCGCGACGCGGGCCCTGCTGTGGCTGGCGCTGCTGGCGACGCTGTGGCAGGTCTTCCTCGGCGGCTGGGTCAGCACCAATTACGCGGCACTGGCCTGCTCGGGTTTCCCGACCTGCAACGGCACGCTGCATCCGCAAGCCGACTGGCTGCATGGTTTTACCTTCTGGCGTAACCTCGGCGAAAATCCGGACGGCTCGGCGATCACGCTGCAGGCCTTGGTGGCGATCCAGTGGGGTCACCGGCTGTTCGCGCTGGTGCTGGCGGTGATCATCGGCGCGGCGTGCGCCGCGATGGCGCGCCACGCCGAGTTGCGCCGGCTCGCGTGGCAGATCGCGCTGCTGCTGGTGGTGCAGATCGCGCTCGGCGCCAGCGTCGTGATCTTCGCGCATCCGCTGGCGCTGGCGGTTGCGCACAACGGGGTGGCGGCGCTGCTGGTGCTGCTGTTGAGCATCGCCGTGTACCGCGCCGGCGCCCCGCGCCGGGATTTCTTGATGATCTATCGATGAAAACGACCACGATGCCTCCGGCGCCGGGATTGCAGCGCGCCCTCCACCAGTACTACGCGCTGACCAAGCCGCGCGTCGTGCAACTGATCGTGTTCTGCGCGGTGATCGGCATGTTCCTCGCGACCCCGGGCCTGCCGTCGTGGCGCCCGCTGGTGTTCGGCACGCTGGGCATCTGGTTCGTCGCCAGCGCTGCCGCCGCGTTCAACTGCCTGGTCGAGCAGCGCATCGATGCGGTGATGCGGCGTACCTCGTGGCGGCCGAGCGCCACCGGCGAGCTGCGCGCGTCGTCGATCATCGCGTTCTCCGGCGCGCTGTGCGCCCTGGGCATGCTGCTGCTGGCCACGCAAGTCAACACGCTGACGATGTGGCTGACCTTCGGCACCTTCATCGGCTATGCGGTGATCTACACGGTGCTGCTCAAGCCTGCCACTCCGCAGAACATCGTGATCGGTGGCGCCTCCGGCGCGATGCCGCCGGTGCTGGGCTGGGCCGCGGTCAGCGGCCATGTCGACGCCCAGGCGCTGATCCTGTTCCTGATCATCTTCCTGTGGACGCCGCCGCATTTCTGGGCGCTGGCGCTTTACCGCACCGAGGACTACCGCAAGTCCGGCTTGCCGATGCTGCCCGTCACGCACGGGTCAGAATACACCCGGTTGCAGGCCTTGCTTTACACGGTGCTGCTGACCGCGGTCAGCCTGATGCCGTTCGCGATGCACATGAGCGGCATCGTCTACGCTGTCGCCGCGGTGCTGCTCGACACGGTGTTCCTGGCCTACGCGTGGGAGCTGAAGCAGCGCTACAGCGACGCGTTGGCGCGGCGCATGTTCCGCTACTCGATCGTCTACCTGTCGCTGTTGTTCGGCGCGATGCTGCTCGACCATTACGTGCGCTTCTGAGCGGCGCCCGATGTACGTCGGCCGCTTCGCGCCGTCGCCCACCGGCGCGCTGCACGCCGGCTCGCTGGTCGCGGCGCTGGCCTCGTGGCTCGATGCGCGCGCCGCACGCGGTCGCTGGCTGCTGCGCATCGAGGACGTCGATACGCCGCGCTGCGTGGCCGGCGCCGATGCGCTGATCGTGCGTCAACTGGCGGCATGCGGCCTGCAGGCCGACGCGCCGCCGCTGCGCCAGTCGACGCGCGGCGCCGCCTACGCGCGGGCGTTGGCGCGGCTGGCGGCGGCGGGCAGGGTCTATCCGTGCAGCTGCTCGCGCAGCGATATCGCGCGCGCCTTGCGCGCGCAGGGGCGAGCGCCGGCGCCGGGCGTCGAATGGCCTTATCCGGGAACCTGCCGCGATGGCTGCCGCCGCGCCGACGGCGCGCGCGCGCAGCGCCTGCGTCTGCCCGACGATGCGTGCGTGCGCTGGAGCGACCGCCGCCTGGGCGAGCGCTGCGAGGACGTTGCCGCGAGCGTCGGCGATTTCGTGTTGCGTCGCGCCGACGGGCTGTGGGCTTATCAGTTGGCGGTGGTGGTCGACGATGCCGCGCAGGGCGTCACCGACGTCGTGCGTGGCGAGGACCTGGCGACGTCGACCGCGCGCCAGCTGCTGCTGCAGCGCGCGCTCGGACTGCCGTCGCCACGCTACCTGCACGTCGCGCTGGTGCTCGACGGGCAGAGCCGCAAGCTGTCGAAAAGCGATGCGGCGGCGCCGCTGGTGCCCGGCCTTGGCGCACTGCGCGACGCCTGCCGGCACCTCGGCGTGCAGCCGCATGGCGGCAGCATCGCCGAACAGCTCGAGTCGGCGGTCGTGCAGTGGCGCGAGCTGTGGCGCTGAAGCGCGCCGCAGCGCTCAGTTGCTGGTGGCGGGCGGCTTGCCGCCGAGCAGCAGCGCGACTTTGCGCCGCTGCCGAATGTTCGGCCCCGCGCTGCGGCCGCTCGAGACGGCAGCCTGTTCCCAGCCCGGGTTCGCTTCCGGATCGGCTTCGTAGGGCTTGTCGAACCACGGGTCCTGCGGCGCGCGGGGCGCCGACGTGCGCGGCCCTCCCGCGCTGCCGCGCCGGTCATCGCGGCGCTCGCCGGCGTGCTCTTCACGACGGCGGCGCGGTTCCAGGCGCAGCTCGCGCACCTCGATCGAGCGCTTGATCAGCTTCTCGATGTCGGCCAGGCCGCGCGTGTCGCGCTCGGCCGCCAGCGTGATCGCCAGCCCCGAGGCGCCGGCACGGCCGGTGCGGCCGATGCGGTGCACGTAATCCTCGGCGTTGAACGGCACGTCGTAATTGATCACCCCGGGCAGCTCGGCGATGTCGAGGCCGCGCGCGGCCACGTCGGTGGCGACCAGCACCTCGACTTCGTTGCGCTTGAACGCATCCAGCGTGGCCAGGCGCTCGGCTTGCGACTTGTCGCCGTGCATCGCCTGCGCGCGCAGGCCGTCGCGCACCAGCAGGCGCGCCAGGCGGCTGGCGCCCAGTCGGCTGTTGACGAACACGATGGTCTGGCGCAGCTCGTGGTCGCGCAGCAGTTGCAGCAGCGCGGCGTGCTTGCTTTCCTCGCCGACCTTGTAGACCAGCTGTTCGACATTGGTCGCCGTGGCGTTCGGTCGTGCCACCTCGACCAGCACCGGCTCCTGCAGATAGCTCTGCGCCAGGCGCTTGATCTCGGGCGAGAACGTCGCCGAGAACAGCAGCGTGGTGCGCTGCTTGGGCAGGTAGGCGAGGATGCGCTGCAGATCGGGCAGGAAGCCGATGTCGAGCATGCGGTCGGCTTCGTCGAGCACGACGTACTGCACCTGCGACAACGTGACGTTCTTCGCCTCGATGTGATCGAGCAGGCGCCCGGGCGTGGCCACCAGCACCTCGACGCCCTTGCGCAGCACCGCGGTCTGCGGCGCCATGTCGATACCGCCGAACACGCAGGCGCAGCGCAGCGGCGTGTGCTTGGCATAGGCCTGCACGTTGTTGAACACCTGGTCGGCGAGCTCGCGCGTCGGCGCCAGCACCAGCGCACGCACCGGGTGTCGTGCCGGCGACACGCTGGTGCTCGCCAGCGGCAGCAGCTTCTGCAGGATCGGCAGCGAGAACGCCGCGGTCTTGCCGGTTCCGGTCTGCGCGGCGCCCATCACGTCGCGACCCGACAGCACGATCGGAATCGCGCGCTGCTGGATCGGGGTCAGCGTGGTGTAACCGATATCGACCACCGCGCGCAGCAGTCGCTCGTCGAGTTCGAGCTCGGTATAGCGCTGCGGGGCTTCCTGGGTTTCACTGTTCATCGATCGGTACGCTCGCGGTCAGTGCGCATTATGCGCGCGGCAGGGTTCAACGGATGCCTAAGGTCTTGTGGGTCTGCAAACTGAGCTTCCAGCGCGGGTCGTCCAGACAGCGCTGTACCGCCCACGCGGTATTGGCCGCACGCCGCGCATCGTCGAGCGGCTGCAGCAGGTGGTGGCGAAACGGCAGCTCGGCCAGGGCGTCGAGATCGATGCCATTTTGCGGCACAACGACTTTCAATTCGTCGCCGCTGCGCAACACCAGCGCATTGCCGGCCTTCGGGCTGACGCAGATCCAGTCGATGCCCGCCGGGGCCGGCAGCGTGCCGTTGGTCTCGACCGCGATTTCGAAGCCGCTCGCATGCAACGCGGCGCACAGCGCGGAGTCGACCTGCAGCAGCGGCTCGCCACCGGTGAGCACGCAGAAGCGCCGGCCGCCGACCTGTGCCGGCCATTGCGCGGCGATCGCGGCGGCCAGCGCAGCGGCGTCGGTGAACTTGCCGCCGCCACTGCCGTCGGTTCCGACGAAATCGGTGTCGCAAAACCGGCATTGCGCGCCGGCGCGGTCCGCCTCGCGGCCCGACCACAGATTGCACCCGGCGAAGCGGCAGAATACCGCGGCGCGCCCGGCCTGCATGCCTTCGCCTTGTAGCGTGTAGAAGATTTCTTTGACCGAATAGGTCATTGCACGATTCCAGGCAACCCTGGATTATCGCGCATTTTTGCGTCGCATGGAATCAGCGGTCGCGGTGGCGGTGACCGCGGCTCAGGCCCCGACCCCGGCCACCGCCTGTTCGAACAACGCAAACAGTTCGTGCTCGAATTTCACGCCGCGCTCGCCACGCATGATCTCCAGTGCCTGCGCCGGGGGCAGCGCGTCACGGTAGGAGCGGGGTTCGCACATCGCGTCATAGCTGTCGGCCAGCGCCACGATGCGCGACAGCAGCGGAATCGCGTCGCCGCGCAGCGCGTCGGGGTAGCCGCTGCCGTCGATGTGCTCGTGGTGGTGACGCACGACCTGCGCCAGCGCCGCGGCGTTGTGCAGCCCGGCCGCGGTGATCAGGCGCGCGCCGCGGTCGGCATGGCTGCGCATCACCTCCCACTCGTCGTCGTAGAGCCGACCCGGCTTGAGCAGCACCATGTCGGGGATGCCGATCTTGCCCAGATCGTGCAGCGCGGCGGCCTGGTGCAGCAGGTCGAGTGACGGCGCCTCGAGTCCGACGCGACGGCCGAGTTCGACTGCGAGCACGCACACCCGGCGGCAGTGCTCGCCAGTGTGGCGGTCGCGCTCGTCGACCGCGGCGATCAATGCCTGGCCGAGCGGGTGGATGGTGTTGCCCGGCGTAGGCGCCGGGACCTGGGGCGGATCAAACATGCGGATTCAGGGGGGTGCGTATCGGAATAAGCGGTATAGAATCCTATAAAAATCCGCAAGTTCCGTCGGATACCTGCCATTTTAGTTGCAATGGCGTGGGGCCGTCGGGCGTCGCGATCACAGGGACACTGCCATGCCTGCCGTCGATTCCAAGATAGCGCATCAGGACTTCAGCGAGGCGCGCAAGCTCGGCGAGCGCGCGTTCGAGCTGCTGCTCGAACACTCGATCGCGCCGACCCCGCAGCATTACGCGGTCGCGTACCTGTACGCGGCCGGCAGCCACGCCGAATTGCGCGCCGAAATCGACCAGCGGCTGCAGGCCGGTCGCGCGCTCGACGCGTTTCTGTTCGCCGAGTTGCATGAACGCCACATCGCGGTCGATCCGTACAAGAATCTGCGTGGGGTCGGCGGCGACCTGAAGCAGCTGGTCGAATCGTTGGCGCAAAGCGTCGGCGAGGCCGGCGAGGGCGCCGCGGCGTTCGGCCGCGAACTCGAAGCCAGCCTCGGCAACCTCGACGCGGCCAGCGGTGTCGAGGCGGTCGAGGCGGTCGTGCTGCGGCTGGCCGACGCCACGCGCGACGCGGTGCAGAGCAACGCGCGTTTGCAGCAACAGCTGCACGATACGCTCGCGGAAACCGATACGCTGCGCAGCGAGCTTGAACAACAGCGCCGCGCCGCCTTGCTCGATCCACTGACCGGTTTGCTCAACCGGCGCGGCATGGACGCGCAGTTCGACGAACTGATGGCGCTCGACACGGGCGAGCCCTTGAGCGTGTTGATGGTCGACATCGATCATTTCAAGCGCATCAACGATACCTACGGTCACGTGCTCGGCGACGCGGTGATCCGCAACGTCGCCGAAGTGATCCGCAAATGCCTGCGTGGCGCCGATCAGGCGGTGCGCTACGGCGGCGAAGAGTTCATCGTGCTGCTGCCGCGAACCCCCGAGGACACGGCCCGCCACCTGGCCGAGACGATACGCACGCGCATCCAGTCGCTGCGCCTGGTGCGCAAGCGCGACAACTTCATGCTCGAGCCGTTCACGGCGTCGCTGGGCGTGGCCACCCGCCTGCACGACGACACCCGCGAGACCCTGCTGCAGCGCGTCGACAGCGCGCTGTATGCCTCGAAGGGGGCCGGGCGCAACCGCGTCACCGTCGGCGGCGCGCAGCTCGTCAGCCACTGAACAAGGGGGGCGCACGTCGCGTCTCATGCCGGCTGCAGCCTGAAGCGCACGCGGCAACCGGCGCCGGGGCGGGCTTCGACGTCGATGCGTCCGCCGTGGCGCTGCACGATGCGCTGCGCGGTCGCCAGCCCGACACCGACGCCGGGAAATTCGTCGTGGCGATGCAGGCGCTGGAAGGGCTTGAACAGGCGCGCCGCGTGGCGCATGTCGAAACCGGCGCCGTTGTCCTCGATGCAGCAGCCGGCGACCCCGTCGAGCTCGATCGCATGGACCTGGATGCACGGTCGCGCAACGCCTGCGCTGAACTTCCATGCGTTTTCGAGCAGCAAGCGCAACGCGACTTCGACCATGCGCGGGTCGGCGTGCACGCGCAGCGTGTCGTCGACCGACCACTCGACTCGATGCGCGGGGTCATGCCGCTCGAGCTCGAGCAGCAGCCGTCGCGCCAGCGCGGCCAGGTCGACGTCGACGCGTTGCGGTGCGCTGCGTGCGCTGCGCGCCAGAGCGAGGATGCCGTCGACCAGCGCGGCCATGCGGCGTGCCGCCGTGTCGATCTGCTCGAGGTAGACGCGGGCCTCGCCGTCGAGCTGCGCGGCATGGTCGTCGACCAGCGCCTGGCTGAAGCCGCTCATCGCGCGCAGTGGCGCGCGCAGCTCGTGCGCCACCGCGTAGGTGAATGCGTCGAGCTCGTCGTTGGCGCCGCTCAGCGCGACGCTGCCTTCGTCGACGCGGCGCTGCAGGTCGGCGTTCAGGCGCTCGATCTCACGCCGCGCCTCGACCAGCCCGGAGACGTCCTCGGTGAACGCCACCAGGCCGCCGATGCCGCCGTCGTCGGTGCGCCAGGGACGCACCGCCCAGCGCAGCCAGTGGCTGCGCGCGTCGGTCCCGGCCACCGGCAGCGCATCGCCCTGCATCGCCTCGCCGGACAGCGCGCGGCGCTGCACCTCCGGCCAGTCGAGTGCGGTGCGCGGCAGCAAGGCCGCCAGTTCGCGCTGCTCGACGTCGGCTACGCGGTGGTCCTCCAGCCAGCGGCGGCTGGCCAGCAGGCAATGCGCGCCGCTGTCGAACAGCGCCAGCGCGACCGGTGCCTGGTCGATCAGCAGCGCCAGTCGCTGGCGGCTTTCACGCAGCTCGGCTTCGATGCGCTTGCGTTCGCTGACGTCGCGCGCGATCTTCGATGCGCCGACGATGCGACCGCGCTCGTCCTTGATCGGCGAGATGCTCAGCGACACGCTGACCGTGTGGCCGTCGCGGCACACGCGCTCGGCTTCGTAATGGCTGATGTGCTCGCCGCTGCGGATGCGGTGCAGCAATACCGTTTCCTCATGCTCGGTGCCGGCCGGAAACAGCATCGTGATCGGCCGCCCCAGCGCCTCCGCGGCGGTGTAGCCGAACAGGCGCTGGGCGGCAGCGTTCCAGCTCAGGATGGTGCCGTTGAGGTCCTTGCCGATGATCGCATCGTCGGACGATTCGACGACGGCGCGGTACCACGATTCGACGCTCTGCCGGGCACGCGCGGCAAGGCGCTCGCGGCGGCGCAACTCCCAGGCCAGCGCGGCGATCAGCGCGGCGCCGGCCGCGCTCAGCCAGGGCAGCACGGCTTGCCAGTTCGGGTTCATCGCGCACACTCCAACGGAGCGGGGCGTTGAGCACCCCGCTGCAAACCAGTCTAGTGTGCAGGATTCGGTGCGCAGGTCGTTATGCGAACGTAATAAAAGTAACTATAGATTATTGTGCGGCGCGCGCTTTCGGCGCGCGGCGCCGATAACATCAGCGCACCATCACCGAAGGATTCACCGATGTATTCGATCATCGCTTCACTGATCGCCTATGGCGTAGCCGCCTGGTACCTGCACATCCGGCTCGACGATTATCTGGAGCCCGGACTGCTGCGCAAGCTGCTGGTTTTCCTGCTCGCGTCGATCGTGTCCTGGGCGGTCGGCGCGGCCATCGACGCGTTGTTTCCGGCGCAAGCGATCCACCTGCTGACGCAGCAGACGTTAAGCGCGGCCGCGCTGGCACGGGGGCAGTGAACGCGGCGTCGATGATCGCCGTCAAGAACATGTCAATTTGATATTTAATCGTCCACCCAGATCAATATTTCTGCGCAAAAATCATCGTTGCAAACCGCCGGCCGCGGCCTTGACGTTTTGAAGCATTCATCGCGTGCCGGGAACTCGAAGGAGAAACGCGGTGGCAGCGGCGCGCAACGTCTACAACAGCAACCGGCTGGCCGGCGAAACCATTCATGAGTGGTACGCGCGGACCATGGAAATCTGGCACGAACAAATGCGCGGCATGATGGGCAGCGACGCCGCCAAGCAGTTGTACGCGGCGGTCGACGGCCATCACCTGAAGCGCCTGCGCGAACTCGAGCGGCGCGAACGCGCGATCGGGCGCCGCCTGTTCACCGGGCACCACACCGCGCGCTTCAGCTGAACGCGCTGCCTCGGCGTTGAGACGACCGTCGCTGCGGCGTCTCGATCCTGCGACGCCGCAGCGCATTTTCAGCCCCCTGACTGCAGACAGAATCAAGCCCTGACAAGGGCTTGCGCTCGCGCGCGGCCGCTGGCACGACATTCGCAAGAGACCGGGCATCCTGATCGGAGGGTGCTTCGATGCCTTTGTCGTCTGCGTTTGCCGTCGATTTCCGCAGAGTCGCTGGGTCGGGCCTGGCGCTGTGCGCCGTGCTGGGTCTGGCACATGCCGACGAACGGACGCTGATCGGCGCCGGCGCGTTTTCCGGCGCCCGCGGCGTGATCGCGGTCAACCAGGCCAGCGGCTCTGGCAACAGCCAGGCGAACGCTGTCGTGCTCGGGATCGGAAGCTCCCTCGCCATCGCCACGGACGGCCAGTTGGCCTCCGTGTCTCCGCGTCCAGGGTCGGCCGCCGGCCCTGTCACCCCGTCGGGCAGGAGCGCGCTGATCGAACCCAGCGCGTTCCAGGCTGCAGCCGGCGTGGTGCAGGTCAACCAGACGGCAGGCCTGGGCAACTCCACCGGCAACGCCTTCGTGCTGCAAACGCCGGGTCTTTCCTTGTCCAACTCCAGGAGTCTTCGATGAAAACGCTCTTCAACGCCAGAATGACCGCCGTTGCCGTTGCCGTGCTGTTCGCCGGTGGCGCGGCCTACGCGAGCGGGCCCTACGACCATGGTGACCATGGTGGGCAGGACCAGGGCTTCAGCCTTGGCGGCAAGATCACCGTCAACGCCGGTGCCGGCGCCAGCGTCGACAGTTCGCAAAGTACCGGCAATGTCGTGCTGACGCTCGGCGGCCCCGGCGGCCAGGACGATCACGGCGGCCAGGGCGATCACGGCGATCACGGCGGCAACAACCCGCCGAGCACGACCCTCCAGGCTTCGATCGGCAACAACGCAGCCAATGGCGCGAAAGGCAATATCGGCCTGAACTCGGCGGCCGGCATGCAGAACGTGCAATCCAATGACGCCGCGGTCGCCGCGATCGCCGCGCAGAACGTATTCGGCACCGCCGGTGTGGCCAATGCGCAGACCGCGATGGGCAACAGCCTGAGCGGCAACGGCTATACGGTCACGGCGTCACTGGGCGACAGTGCGCTGGCGGGATCCTCGGGCAATATCGCGGTCAACGTCGCCGCCGGTGTCGGCAACGCGCAAAGCAACGGCATGGCGGTGACGCAAAGCGCCAACCCGGTGCTGGCGATGGCCACGGCGACCAATATGCAGACGGCGTCGGGCAACACCCAGACCGGCAGCTTCACCAACACCGCGGCGATCGGTGGCAATGCGCTGATGAATGCCTCGGGCAACATCGGCGTCAACGTCGCCTCCGGCGTCGGCAATCTGCAGCACAACGGCCTGTCGCTGATCGTCGCGCCCTGAACGCGAGGAACTGCGATGAACCGCACGACATCCGTCGTCGCCCGCGCGCTGCGCGGGTGTCGTGCCGGTTGCGGCGCGCTGGCGCTGGGTTGCCTGACGCTGGCGGCGCCACCGCTGGAGGCCGCGCAGCTGCTGCCGGTGCCGGGACTGCAGGTGCGCTCGGGGCTGAGCGGCATGCGCGCACTGCGCTACCGCGACATGATCGCGCAGCAGCGCGACTACAGTTGCGGCGCTGCGGCGCTGGCCACGCTGCTCGACTACGGCTACGGCTACACGCTCGACGAGACGCAGACCATCGAAGCGATGATGCGGCACGTCGACGACCCGGCCGAGGTGCTCAGGAGCGGCTTTTCGATGCTCGACATGAAGCGCTACGTCGACAGCCTGGGGCTGCACGCGGTCGGCTTCCAGGTCAATCTGGCGGCGATGCGCAGGCTGCGCATTCCGGTCATCGTGCTGCTCGAAGTCGGCGGCTACAGCCATTTCGTCGTCGTCAAGAAAGTCGACCACGATCTCGTGTTCATCAGCGATCCGGCGCTGGGCAACCGTTCGCTGTATCTCGACGCGTTTGCCCGCAGTTGGCAGGGCGGACTGGTACTGGCAGTCGTCGGCCGCCCCTTCCTCGCCGATTCGCCGCTGCTGCGCGACAACTTCGCGCACGCGCGCCGCGTGCGCGACACCTTGCTGCACAGGCCGCCGGCAGTCTTCGATTTCGGCATACCCCGATTCGGCCGATTCTGAGCGTGCGCTCGTACTCGGGAGATCATCCATGCGCATCATCCATTTCTCCCCGCTGCTGCTGGCGCTGCTCGCGCCGGGGGTGCAGGCGGCCGCACCCGAAGTGCGCGTCGCGCCCGACGCGCTGCTGGCGCAGGCGCGCGGCCGCGGGCTTCCGGCGACCGCGATCACCGGTTTTCGCCTCGAACTGGCGTCGAGCTGGAGCGGCGCGCAAGGCGCGCTCGACGCGCGTGCCGCGGTGCAGGTCGACGGCCTCGGCGCCGGCCGGCCGCTCGCACAGTTCAGCAGTGCGGCCGGCGGCAGCGGCAGCGTGTCCGGCGTGCCGACCGGAAGCGCGGCCGGCAGCCTGCAGGTGCACGGTGTGGGCCAGCTGACGCAAGTCGCCGGCGACGCCAACCAAGGGCAGAACAGCTTCGTCGTGCGCCTGGTCGACGGCGCCGGCGCGGCGCCGGCGCTGCCCGGCGCCGGCGGCCTGGGCGCGAGCTACCAGGCCGGAGCGTCGAGCGCCAGCGTGTCCGGCGACGGCCGCGGCGGCGTCGTGCTGGCGATCGCTACACCGCTGGGCGTGGCCACGCAGGCGGTCGGCGCCGCCGGCGGCTACGTCAGCCAGATGCTGCGCATCGTCGGCGACGGCCAACGCGTCAGCAACAGCGCCCTGCTTACGGTGATGACGCAGGCCACCGCCGGCGCGGCCGCGCCGGCGCTGCTCGGGCAACTGCACAACATGATGCCGCGCCACTGAGTGCCCGTGCCGCGCAGGCAAGTCCAACGACAACTCGAACGACCAGGCTCATGAACTTCCACCGCAAACTCCATCGTTGCATGGCGGCCGCGGCGCCGCTGCTGCTGCCCGCCGCCGCCGCGGCGCAGACGCTGGCCGCCGACCCGCTGGCCGTGCTGCAGCAGCAGGTGCAGCAGTTGCGGCAGCAGCTCGTGCAGCAGCAACTCGAAATCGGCGCGCTGCGAGCGCGCGTCGTGCAATTGCAACAGCCGGGATGGCAGGCGCTGAGCGATGCGCAGCTGCTCGAGCGGGGCAAGGGCTACCCGAGCGACATGATCGACGCCCAGCTGATGCAGGGCGGCGCCATCGCCGGGGTGCCGGCGCGGCCCGGCGCGCCGCTGCAGCTCGCGCAGGCCTCCGCCGCGGCGCCGCAGACCGGCGCCGGCGCGGATGGGGCACTGCCCGAGCTCGGCACCTCGCGCCAGCAGGCGGCCGCCGACGCCCGGCAAACGCCGACGGAAGTCGCCGCGCAGGGGCACGCGCCGCAGTTCCACCGCAAGTTGACGCTGACCGCGGGCTGGAACGACACCTACTACGACCGCCGCCAGCTCTCGCTCAGCGGCTTTCTCGCGCTCGACGCGATCTTTCTGGGCAATATTTCAGTCGGGCAGACCAAGGCGCAGATCCATACTTTCGACCTCGCCGCGCAGTACGGACTGAGCGACGATCTGACCCTGAACCTCGATCTGCCCTACGTCGTGCGCAGCAGTACCTTCCTCAGCGCCGGGCAGAATGCGTCGAGCACCGCGATCAGCGAGGCGTCCGTCAGCGACAACGCCATCGGTGACGTCAGCTTCGGCTTCGACTGGCGGCTGCTGCGCGAGCACGAGAACGCGCCCGACGTCGTCGCTTCGCTCAAGGTCACCGCACCGACCGGAACCTCGCCGTTCGGCATCGCGGTGACGCAGCCCGACGCGAGCAACTCGAATCTGCAGGTGCCGCAGCGGCTGCCCACCGGCAACGGCGTGTGGACCATCAACCCCAGCGTGTCGTTCCTGAAGAGCAATGATCCGGTCGTGCTGTTCGGCAGCGTCGGCTATCTGTACAACGTCGCGCGCGACGTCGGCGTGATCGACCCGGCGACGATCGACAGCAGCGGACGGGTCAAGCTCGGCGACGGCTTCCAGCTCGGCGGGGGTTTTGCGCTGGTGCTCAACGATCGCGCGTCGGTCAGCACCAGCGTGTCGGGGCTGTTCGCGCGCTCGACCAAGGTGCAGCTGCCCGGGCAGGGCTGGCAGACGGTGACCGGAAGCGCCAGCACCAACGTGTCATTGAGCTTCGGCATGAACTACGCCTTGAGTTCGCACCTGACGCTGAGCGCGGTGCTGCAGGCGGGACTGACTCCGGACGCGCCGAACTACGCGCTCTCGCTGCGCTTCCCCTATACGTTCTAGCCGGCCCGCCGCGGGCTCGTGCGTCGACGCTAGATCTCGCGGTTGGCGATGCCGTGGCGCTCCATCAGCCGGTACAGCGTCGCGCGTGACACACCGAGTTCGCCGGCGGCGCGCACGACCGTGCGCTGGTTGCGCTCGAGCGCCAGCGCGATCGCGCGGCGGATCGCCAGGTCGCGGACCTCGTCGAGGCTGCGCGCCGGCGGCGCGGCATCGGCCAGCGCCGCCAGCCCGAGGTCGGCGGCGCTGATGTGTTCGCCTTCGCACATGACCATCGCGCGGCGCACACGGTTGATCAACTCGCGCACATTGCCCGGCCAGCCGTGCGCGCGCATCGCGCGCAGCGCGTCGTCGGTGAAGCCGGCGATGCGTCGTGGCGCGTCGCGCGCGTGGCGCTCGAGCGCATGCCGGGCAAGGCGCTCGATGTCGTCGTCGCGCGCGCGCAACGGCGGCACGTCGATCTCGACCACGCACAGCCGGTGGTAGAGGTCGCTGCGGAAGCTCCCGTCGCGCTGGGCATGCTCCAGGTCGACGTGGGTGGCCGAGATCACGCGCGCATCGACTTGTACCGACGTGGTGCCGCCGAGGCGCTCGATGCGGCCTTCCTGCAGGAAGCGCAGCAGCCCGACTTGCGCGTCGAGCGGCAGGTCACCGATCTCGTCGAGCAGCAGGGTGCCACCGGCGGCCGACTCGATGCGGCCGATCTTGCGCTGGCTGGCCCCAGTGAATGCGCCTTTTTCGTAGCCGAACAGTTCCGATTGCAGCAAGTGCGGCGGAATCGCGCCGCAATTGATCGCGACGAAGGGCTTGTGACGCCGCGTCGAGAGCCGGTGGATCGCGCGCGCGGCCAGTTCCTTGCCGACCCCGGTTTCGCCGGCGACGAACACCGGCACATCGGCTGCCGCGACCTTCTCGATCTGCGTGAACAGCCGTTGCATCGAGGCGCTGGCGCCGACCATCTCGTCGAGTTGCGCCGGGGCTTCGCGCTGCGCGCGCGCCACCCCCAGCAGGCGCAGCCGGCGGTGCAGGCTGTCGAGCGCCAGCCTGAGGACTTCCGGCGCGACGGGCTCGACCAGATTGTCGACGCAGTAGCGCAGCGCCAGCTCGAACAGCAGCGGGCGCCCGGTCGCATCGCCGCGTTGCACGCACAGGCTGCGCACGCGGGGCGCGGCGAGTTCGCCGATCAGTTCCTGCAGCAGCGTGGCATCGTGGATGTCGCGCAAGTCGAGCAGCACGCCGCACACGCCATCGCCGCTGCGGCGCAACGCCGCGCGCAAGGCTTCCACGCCGGGTGTCGGCTGCCAGTCGAAACCGGTGTCGTCGAGCGCGGCGCGCCAGTCCCGACTGGGCAATGCGCCGAAAACGAACAGCTCGATCGTGGGAAGAGGGGGCATGGACCAGGCTCCGTCGCCGCGCCGGATCGGCCGGCACCGCGTCGCGCCATTGTGGGCAGCCGAGCCACGCCACGAAACATGCTGGAGTTGCATTTGTTGACATGACACGATCCGCCGATGCGGTTTGTCCGGTCTCCCCGGATCCGGTGACACCTTTTGCGCTAGCGCAATGAAGTTCTTGGCATCCTGGTTCACACTGAAACAGTCATTTACATCTTGCACATTCTGGGAGCGCATGATGACAACGAAACTTCCTGTAATCCGAGTCCTCGGCGTCGCCGTCGCCGCGACGCTCGTCAGCTGCGGCGGCGGCGGCAGTTCGTCGACCGCGCTCAATCCCTACGACCCGTCGAAGCCAGGCGACAACGTCGTGACCTGCGTACCCGGCAACGACGTCATCGGCGCCTGGAAGACCGTCGCGAACAACGCGACGCTGATGCCCGATTCGCCTGGACTGACCTTCTTCAGCTACAACCAGCCCTCGGTCAATACGTACGGTCTGGTCGTGTTCCGCGGGCGCGCCAAGTCGGCCACCGGCGAAGGCACCAGCGGCTCGGGCGGCAGCGGCGGCACGCAGCCGCAACGCGGCATCTACACCGCCGACATGTGCCCGACGACGACCACGCTGTACACGGTCGCCGACACCGCCAACGTCGCGGTGCCGGCGCCGAACAATACCGACGCGACGTTCAACGAGTTCCCGTCGATCCCGCGCATCGACATGAGCAGCGGGATGGTCGCCACGCGCGGGCAGACCACGCCGGTGTGGACCTACACCGATCCGCTGACCGGTACCGACACGCGCGCGGGGACCAGCGGGGTGTACGTGACGCTGCCTGGCGGGCTCGCGACCGGCATCAACCTGCTCGGCGCCGTACCCGAGTTCTCCTATATGCAGGTGCCCAACGCGAGCACCACCGGCATCAAGTTCGACCAGTTTCCGGGTTCGCCCAGCGTGACCGGCAACCGCTATGTGGTCACGAAGGGCAACTACACCGACGGCGTCGGCAAGACCGGGATCTATTTCCGT
>JAKAHP010000103.1 GCA_021825505.1 Pseudomonadota bacterium | reverse complement strand
CTTCTGGTTTTTGCGGGAGCGGCTTCCGTACAGACGCGCCGAGAAGACCCGTCATAGCGCCAGCGACCACCTGCCGTGCGTTCGTCGGGCACAAGCCGACCTGCGCGCTCCCATCGGCGCAGTGTCTGCGCCGAGACGCCAAGCGCTTCGGCAGCTTCATGGATCGGGACGAGCTTGTGAGACATCCTCAATCTGTATAGGAACGCGCAACGATGCGCAGGTCTTTAGCAAGCAGCTAGAAACCCCCGGCCCGGCAAGGCCGACGGTGGCGCTGGAGTACGCGAATGGCGCTTGCGCCCTACGCTATCGAACGGGGCGTCGCGCGGGGCGACGCCGATCGAGGGAGCAAGACACGATGCAGGCCTATCGGGTCCTGCCCGGCGCGGACATCGCCGGGCTTGAACGCGCCGAGCTGGCGCCGCGCGCGCCGGGTGCGCAACAGATCCGGGTGCGGGTGCACGCGGTGTCGCTGAACTACCGCGACCTGTCGATGCTGCGCGGCGCCTATCCGACGCCGCCGGGGCAGACGCTGATCCCGTGCTCGGACGCGGCCGGCGAAGTCGTCGAGTGCGGCGCCGAGGTCACGCGCTTTCGCGTCGGCGACCGCGTCGCGAGCACCTTTTTCCCGCACTGGCACGACGGCGAGCCGACGCCGCGCAAGATCGCCGCGGCGCCCGGCGCCGCCGCCGACGGCTACCTGGCCGAGGAGATCGTGCTGCACGAGGACGCCGCGGTGGCCACCGCGCTGGAGCCGATCGCCGCCTGCACCCTGCCCTGCGCCGGTGTCACGGCGTGGAACGCGCTGTTCGAGGAGGGGCGGTTGCAGCCCGGCAGCACGGTGCTGCTGCTGGGCACCGGCGGCGTCTCGATCTGGGCCCTGCAACTGGCCAAGGCTGCCGGGCTGCGCGCCATCGTCACCTCGTCGAGCGACGCCAAGCTGCAGCGCGCGCGCGAACTCGGCGCCGACGCGACGATCCATTACCTGCGCCACCCGGAGTGGCAGGAGGAGGTCGCACGCCTGGGCTACGACGTCGACCTCGTCGTCGAAGTCGGCGGCCAGGGCACGCTGGCACGCTCGATCGGCGCGGTGCGCATGGGCGGACGCGTGGTCGTGATCGGCGGTGTCAGCGGTTTCGGCGCCGCCGAGCTGCGCCCGCGTGACCTGATCGGCAGCATGCGGCGCCTGTCCGGCATCTACGTCGGCAGCCGCGCGATGCACGACAAGCTCGAGCGCTTCGTCGCGCAGCACGCGATCGCGCCGGTGGTCGACCGCGTGTTCGGCTTCGAGCAGGCGCGCGACGCGTTCGCGCTGATGGCCGCCGGCGGCCATTTCGGCAAGATCGTCGTGGCGCTGCGCTGACCCCGGGCGCGCCGGTGCGCGTCAGCGCGCGACGATCAGCTTCACGCCGAGCCCGACGAACACGGTGCCGGCCACGCGGTCCAGCCACACGGCCAGGCGCGGGCGGCGCTTGAGCTGCTCGCCGATCACGCCGGAGAAGGCGCCGATCAGCCCGAACAGCAGCGCCGCCTGCAGCGTGAAGGTCACGCCGAGCGCGGCCAGCTGCCAGGCGACGTGGCCGCGCCGGGCGTCGACGAACTGCGGCAGGAACGACAGGAAGAACAGCACGACTTTCGGGTTGATCGCATTGGCGAAAACGCCTCGGAAAAACAGTCGCAGCACCGACTCGTGCGCTCCGGCGCCGGGGCCGCGCACCGCGGTCGCGCCGCCGCTGCGCCAGGCACCCCAACCCAGCCACAGCAGGTAGGCGCCGCCGCCTATGCGCAGCGCGGTGAACGCCGGCGGCGACGCCGCGATCAGCGCGCTGACGCCGAGCACCGCCAGCGTGGTGTGGCTCAGGCAACCGAACGCGCAGCCCAGACCGAAGGCCATGCCCTGGCGGCGCCCGCGCGACATGCCCATGCCGAGCACCATCAGGTTGTCAGGACCGGGCGCCAGCGTGATGAGCACCGCGGCGACGAGAAATCCGAAGAACTGGGCGGACGAGATCATCGCCCGATGATAGGCGAGCGCTCAGCCCGCGGCCGCCACCCCGCCCAGCCCGCCGAGGAACAACGCCACGCTGCGCTCGACCCACTCGGCGCGCTGCGCCGCCGGCAGCGGCTGCCCGACGGCGAGCATGCGCTGCTGCGGCAGCGACACGATCAATTGCAGGAATTGGTTGGCGGCAAAGCTGGCATCGTCGGCGTCCAGCTGCGGCCAGGCGCCGCGCAGCAAGGCGACGATCTGCGCCACCACGCGGTCGCGGCCGCCGGTGACAGCGACCGCGTCGAGCAGTTCCGGAAAACGGTGCGACTCGGCCACGATCAAGCGATGCAGCGCAATGATGCGCGGCGACAGCGCGGCGTCGAGCACATCGACGCCCAGCTTGCGCAGCGCGCCGCTCAGATCGCCCGCGTCCGGGGCCGGCGCCGGCGGGCGTGCCGCGTCGATCAGCCGCGCCACCACCGCGCGCACCAGCACGGCCTTGTCGGCGTAGCGGTGATAGAAGGTGCGCTTGGACACGCCGGCACGCACGCACACGGCCTCGATGCTGGTCGCCGCGAAGCCGTGCTCGAGCAGCAACTCGGTGGCGGCGTCGACGATCTGTTCACCTAGCCTTTGCGCCGCCTCGCGCGACGGGCGACCGCCGCGCGAGGGTTGGCATACCACCGCCGTGGTGTCGGCGTCGCGCGTCATCAGCGGTCGTCGTCGCGCTGCTCGCCGCGGTCATGCCAGTCGCGGTCGTGCCAGTCGCGGTCACCGCGATAGCCCGGCGCCGGCACGTAACGGTACACCGGGGGCGCGTAAGCGTAGGTCGGCGGCGCCACGTACACCGGCGCCGGCGCATAGGCCACCGGGGGCGGTGCATACACCGGCGCGGGCACGACCACGCGCGGTGCGCCGAACACATAGGGCGCGGCGATCACCGCCGCGGCGAGTCCGGCGATCGCGGCCACCGGGCCGAAACCGTCGTGGTCACCATGGCCGTCGGCCCACGCCGGCGCGGCACTGGCCAAACCCAGCGCGACAGCCGCGCTGATCGCGATACGGGAAACGTGTTTGGCGCTCATGATTCTGTCCTCCAGTTAACGGCCCGACGATTCGGCTGCCGTTGGAACAGACTCTAGACGATCATTTAACGCAACGCAACCGTTGCGTTGCGTTTTGGCGAGGACCGCCCCGCACCGTCCGGTCCGCGCCGCTCAGGCGCCCTCGTACGCCTGCAGCACGTTGACCGCGTTGACGCCGATCTCGTCGACCTGGTAGCCGCCTTCCATCACGAACAGCGTCGGCACGCCGGCGCGCGCGATGCGCTCGCCCAGGCGCAGGAAGTCGTCGCTGTCGAGACGGAAATGGCTGATCGGGTCGCCCTTGAAGGTGTCGACGCCCAGCGAGACGACGAGCAAGTCGCAGCCGTGCTGCGCCACGCGCGCCAGCGCCGTGTCGAGCGCGTCGCGGTACACGTCCCAGGCCGTTCCCGGCGCCAGTGGCAGGTTCAGCGTGTACCCCTCGCCGGCGCCGCGGCCGCGCTCGTCGGCGTGGCCCGAGAAATACGGATAGCAATGGCGCGGGTCGCCGTGCAAGGACACGAACAGCACGTCGTCGCGCTCGTAGAAAATGTCCTGGGTGCCGTTGCCGTGGTGGAAATCGACGTCGAGCACGGCGACGCGCCGCGCGCCGTGGCGGCGCGCATATTCGGCGGCGATCGCCGCGTTGTTGAGGTAGCAGTAGCCGCCGACGTACTCGCGCGCGGCGTGATGCCCCGGCGGGCGGCACAACGCGAAGGCACCGCGCGCGCCGCCGAGCACTGCCTGCGCCGCGCTCAGCGCGCACTCGGCGCTGCCGCGCACCGCGTCCCAGGTTCCGGCGGTGATCGGTGCGCCGGCGTCCATCGCGTAGAAGCCCAGTTGGCCGTCGATGCCGACCGGCTCGCGCTGCGCGTCCAGCCCGCGCACCGGCCACACCAGCGGCAGCGCATCGCAGTGGCGGCCGCTGGCCGCCCAACGGTTCCACGCGGTTTCGAGAAAGTGCACGAAGCGTTCGCTGTGCGCGGCCACCAGGCAGGACCGATCGAAGGCCTGCGGCTCGACCACGTCGCCGAGCCTGGCGGCGCGCACGCGCGCGACGATGGTCTCGGCGCGGCTCGGCGCTTCGTGCGACGGCGTCACCGCGCCGTCCTTCAGTTCGCTGCCATGGTGCAGCCGGTGTCGGGTGCTGAATACGGTCAACATCGCGCCAGCCTAGCTCAAGCGCCGCACTCGACCCGGATCACGCGTTCGCGTTCGGCCGCCGCGGCGCCCGGCCCCGGCGCATCGGCGCCGCGCTCGATGCCGCCGCGCAGGCGGATGCGCAGCCCGGCCGCGCCTTCCGGCTCGACCGCATAGCGATAGCCGAAGCGCTGGTCGGGGCCGGTCGGCCACGCCAGCGGCGTGCGCAGCAGCTCGACCGGCTCGGCGCCGAGCCGGTACAGCGTCAGGTAGCGCTTCGCGACGTTGCTGCCGCGCCCGCTCTGCGCTTCGAGCAGCAGATAGCGGCGTGCCTTGCGGTCGTGCACCACGGTGGCTCGCGCGACGCCGTAGGACGAGCAGAAGCGCAGCACCGCGGCGGCCTTGCCATGCCCGGGCACGCTTGCCTCCAACGCATCGTCACCCCAGGGGCAGTCGCCGCGCAGCCGCTCGTAGTCGCGGTCGCCATAGGCGGTGATGCTGCGAATCGAGACTTGCCCCTGCCCGACCGCGGGGCCCGCGGCGGCAGAACCTGCCGGCACTAAACAAGCCATTGTGGCCACTGCACACAGAACATTCACGCGTATTTCAGACATCGAACCGGTTCCGGGGTGACAGACAATCAGTGGCCACGATACATCGGAACTGGCGCTTGCGATGTCGCTGCTGCTACAAAGGCGCAGGCGGCTCACGGGCCGCCCGGGAATTCACCGGTGGCGGGCAATCCGGAATCGAGGCGACGACTCCAGCGGGCGACGATGCAGCTGATCGAGATCTTTCCATGGAACGAGCACTTCAACACCGGCCTGGATGCGATCGACGTCCAGCACCGGCGCCTGGTTGCGCTGCTCAACGAACTCGCCAGCCACGTCGCGTTCGGCAATGCGACGTCGTCGTTCGACGAACTGCTGGCGGCGCTTGCCGATTACGCGGTCTACCACTTCGACACTGAAGAAGCGCTGTGGCACGAGGCCCTGGCCGACGGCGCCGAGACCACCGCGCACCGGCAATCACACGCCGGCTTCATCGAATTCGTCGAACGCATGCGCGAGCGCCGCACGCGCGATGCAGCGCAAGCCTCCGAGGTGCTCGATTTCCTGGTGCGCTGGCTGGCCGCCCACATCCTGCAAGCCGACCGCCGGCTGGCCTACGTGGTGCTCGGCCTGGGCACCGGCCTGGACCGCGACGAGGCGCTGCGGCAAGCCGACACACGCATGAGCGGCGCCACCCAGGCGATGATCCAGATCATCCTGTCGACCTTCGACGCGCTGACCCGCAACACGCTCGAGTTGATGCGCGAGCTGGCGCGGCGGCGCGGCGCGCAAGCCGCGCTGGCCGACTCGCAGGCGCTGTTGACTGCGGTCGTCGACAGCACCGCGAGCCCGATCTGGTCGGTCGACGCCGCCGACTTCGCGCTGCTGACCTTCAACGCGGCGATCCAGCGGCATTTCGCGCAGCAGCACCGCGTCGAGCTTGCGCGCGGCATGTCGCCCGAGCAGCAGTTCGCCAACGCCCCGGGCCGCGCCGAACTCTGGCGCGCCTATTACGGGCGCGCGCTGGCCGAAGGGGCGTACCGCGTCGAATACCTCACCGCCTACGGCGGGCAGACCCTGCAGCTCAACTTCAGCCCGATCCGGCGCGACGGCCGGGTGGTCGGCGTCGCGGTGTTCGGCGAGGACATCAGCGCGCGCAAGGCGGCCGAATCGCAGGCGCGCTTCCTCGCGCTGCACGACGCGTTGACGCGCCTGCCCAATCGCGAGCTGGTTGCCGAGCGCTTCGCCGTCGCGCGCAGCTTCGCGTTACGCGACGGCGGCCGCGTCGCGCTGCTCGCGCTCGACCTCGACCAGTTCAAGGCGATCAACGATGCGCTCGGGCACCGCACCGGCGATGCGCTGCTGCGCGCGGTGGCCGAGCGCCTGCAGACACAGCTCGGCGCCGAGGACACGCT
Organism: Pseudomonadota bacterium; assembly: GCA_021825505.1. Taxonomy (GTDB): domain Bacteria; phylum Pseudomonadota; class Gammaproteobacteria; order Burkholderiales; family Burkholderiaceae_C; genus Thiomonas_A. Next base: position 3,109 of record JAKAHP010000103.1, on the reverse strand, counting down.
GGGGCGCAGCGGCGGCGACGATTTCCTGCTCGTGCTGGGCGGCGCCGAAGGCGCCGAGCGGCTCGCCGAGCGTGCCGGCACGATGCTCGACACGCTGCGCGCGCCGTTCGACGTCGATGGTCACACGCTGCGCATCACGGCGTCGATCGGCATTGCGGTGTACCCGGACGACGGCGCCGATTTCGACACCCTGCTGCGCCAGGCCGATACCGCGCTGTTCGTCGCCAAATCGGCCGGGCGCGACGACATCCGCTTCTTCGACGCCGCGTTCAACGTCGTCGCGGTCGACGCGCTCGCGCTGCGCGCCGACCTTGCGCTGGCGCTGCAGCGCGGCGAATTCGAACTGCACTACCAGCCCCAGGTCGATCTGGCCAGCGGCGCGGTGCTTGGCGCCGAGGCGCTGCTGCGCTGGCGCTCGCCCCAGCGCGGCCTGGTCGCGCCGGGCTGCTTCATCGGCGTGGCCGAGGACAGCGGGCTGATCGTGCCGATCGGCAACTGGGTGCTGCAGCAGGCCTGCCGCCAGGCCGCAGCGTGGCACGCGGCCGGCGTCGGCCGCGGCCTGCGCATCGGCGTGAACCTGTCGGCGCTGCAGTTCCGCCGCGGCGACCTGCTGGCCACGGTGGTCGACGCGGTGCACGGCGCCGGACTCGATCCGCACAGCCTGGAGCTCGAGCTGACCGAAAGCCTGCTGCTCGAGGACGCCGAACAGGTGCGCGATGCGATGCGCCGGCTCAAGAGCCTGGGCGTGCGCTTCGCGCTCGACGACTTCGGCACTGGTTACTCCAACCTGTCGTCGCTGCGCCAGTTCCCGCTCGACCGCCTGAAGATCGACCAGTCCTTCGTACGCCACATCGGCCAGGACGCGGCGGAGGCGCAAATCGCGCGCAGCATCATCGACATCGGCCACGCCCGCGGCCTGCAGGTCATCGCCGAAGGCATCGAGGACGAAGCCACCGCCGAGCTGCTGCGCGACGCACATTGCGACCAGGCGCAGGGCTATCTGTTCTCGCGCCCGCTGCCGGCCGACGCGTTCGCCGCCTGGGTCCACGCGCGCGGGTGACGCCAGCGCGCGTCCGGCCTGCAGCGTTCAGAAGCGCACGAAGTCCTCACTGGCGGCGCTGCCGCGCTTCGCGCTGTGCGAGGTCGCCCGCGTGGCCGGCGCGGCGCTGGCGGTGGCCGGTGCCACGGGTGTGTCGGTATGCTCATGCCCGGTGCGGAAGCGGGCAACGAGCTCGAGCAGGCGCGTGGCCTGGTCGTTCAGGGTATGCGCGGTCGCCGCCAGCTGTTCGGCCGAGGCGGCGTTTTGCTGGGTCACGCTGTTGAGCTGCGACATCGCCTGGTTGATCTGGTCCATGCCGGTCGCCTGTTCGTCGCTGGCCGCGGTGATTTCCTGCACCAGCTCGGAAGTCTTGCCGATCGACGGCACCAGCTGCTTGAGCAGCTCCCCCGCCGCGCTCGCCTGCACGACCGAGCCGGAAGACAATTCGCCGATTTCCTTCGCCGCGACCTGCGCGCGCTCGGCCAGCTTGCGCACCTCGGCCGCGACGACCGCGAAGCCCTTGCCGTGCTCGCCGGCGCGCGCCGCCTCGATCGCCGCGTTCAAGGCCAGCATATTCGTCTGGTAGGCCATGTCGTCGATGATCGAAATGCGCTCGGCGATCGACTGCATGTCGGTCACTGTGCGCTGCACCGCCTCGCCGCCGTCGTGCGCCTGCTTCGTGGCGGTTTGCGCGATGCTGTCGGTATGGCGCGCGTTCTGCGCGTTCTGCTGGATCGACGCGCTGGCCTGCTCGATCGTCGCCGAGGTCTGCTCGATCGACGCCGCCTGCTGCGACGTTGCCTGCGACAGCGTCGACGAGGTCGACGACACCTGGCTGGACGCGCTGGCCAGCCCGTCCGCGGCCTCGCGCACCTGACCGAGCGCCTGCGCGAAACGGTCGATCATCGATTGCGCCGAGGCCAGGATGCGGCTGATCTCGTCGCGCCCGCCGTGCGCCAGGCGCACCGTCAGGTCGCCGCGCTCGATACTGGCGAATGCCGCCGCGCTGCTCGCCAGCAGCTGGTTGGTGCGCCGGATCACGAAGGCCGACAACAGGATCAGCAGCACGACGATGGCCGACGACACCACGATGCCGTCGATGCTGTCGGCCCATGCCGCCGCATCGATGTCGTCGATGTAGGCCCCGGTGACGAGTTCCCAGTGCCAGGGTGCGAAGCGCGCCACATAGGCGACCTTCGGATAGAAGCGCGAGGTCGTACCGCCGCCGGCCTTGGGTTTCGGGAAGCGATACGACACGAAACCACCGGTGCCATCGCGCCCGACGCGGGCGCAGGCGGTGAACAGATTCATCTTGCCGTCGGTGGCGACCTCGGCCGCGCCGTCTTCCTGATAGGCGGTGGCGGTGTCGAACTTCGCCATGTCCAGGCGCTTGCCGTCGAGTTGCGGGAAGTACGGATGCATCAGCATCGTCGGCACCGGGTACTCGTCGGTGTTGATCGTGAAATAGCCCGATTGCCCGTAGCGGATCAGCTTGATCGACGCCATCGCCTCGGCCTGCGCCTGCTGCAGCGGCATGCCGCCTTTCTGCACGCGCTCGGCGTAGTACTTCAGCACGCCCATCGCGGTCTCGGTCGCGTGGCGCAGCATGAGCTTGCGCTCACCCAGGATGGTCGACGTCGCATGGCGGTAGTTCAAGGCCGTGACCACCGACATGCCGCCGACGAACAGCACCGCGAGCGCGATGAAACTGCGCCGGATGTCGAAATGAAAACCGAATTTCGCGGACATGGGTGTCATCCTCCGAATGGATGGATTCAAGAACTGCAACCGAGCGTTATCAACGCATTATTGTTCCTGACGCGTCGCCGCCTTCGGCAATCGTCGTGACGCCCTGCGCGGGTGCCGCACCCGGCACGTCGACGTGAACGCCATATTCTCGAAATCCGGCTCGCGCAATTGCGCTGGCAGGCATCCTGCTTTTACTAAGAACTTATCCGTAAATAGGTAAAATGACGCTCCGAGCCGCGGCGTGTGCGGCGTGGGAGCGATGCGGTGGCCAAGCGGGTTGAGTCGTGGGTTGTGACAGATGCATTCTGGGAGCGAGTGGAG
>JAKAHP010000102.1 GCA_021825505.1 Pseudomonadota bacterium | reverse complement strand
AGTGAACCAGGCGGTGCACGGCTGGGGCGGCATCGTGCTGCACGACGTGATCAACGACGCGTTCGCGCACAAGGCGGTGGACAAGGGCGCCGACGGGCTGATCGCGGTCGCCGCCGGCGCCGGCGGTCACGCCGGCACCTTGTCGCCGTTCGCGCTGGTGCAGGAGATCCGGCAGTGGTTCGACGGCCCGCTGGCGCTGTCGGGGGCGATCGCGCGCGGCGACGCGGTGCTCGCGGCGCAGGCGGTCGGGGCCGACTTCGCCTACGTCGGCAGCGCCTTCATCGCCACCGCGGAGGCCAGGGCCGACGAAGCGTACAAGCGCATGATCGTCGACAGCCGCGCCGACGACATCGTCTACACCAACCTGTTCACCGGGGTGCACGGCAACTACCTGCGCGGCTCGATCGCCGCCGCCGGGCTCGACCCCTCGCATCTGCCCGAGAGCGACCCCAGCCAGATGGACTTCGCCGCCGCGGTCAAGGGCGCCAAGGCCTGGAAGGAGATCTGGGGCTGCGGGCAGGGGATCGGTGCGATCGGCGATGTCGTGCCGGCGGCGCAGCGCGTCGCGCGCCTGGCGCAGGAATACGACAGCGCGCGCGCGCGCTTGTGCGCGCAAGCGCCGCGCTCGTCCGCGTAAGAACCGGCGAACGTTGCCGCCGATGGCGGCTCCAAGCTCGACGGCGGGTGCATGCAGATGCCCGCCGCCTTGCCAGGAGACGCCATCATGCAAACCACCCACACCACCCACGCAGCCTTGTGGGCCGCGGCCGCGTTCGCGCTGCCGCTGGCCGCCACCGCCACCGAGCCTGAACCTGCCTCCAGCGTCGTGCTGTACGGCGCGGTCGACGTCGGCTTCGTCCATTTCACCGGGGTGCCGGCGGCCGGCGACGGCGCCCCCGTCACCGCCTGGGGCCTGGCCTCGAGCATCGGCGCGGCTTCGGCGCTCGGCGTGCGCGGGCGCAGCCAGCTGCGTCCCGGGCTGACGCTGGATTTCACCGCCGAGACCGGGTTTTGCGCGGCCGGCCTGAACCAGATCGGCGTCGACGCCGATGACCCGGCGCAGACCTTCTGCAGCGGCGCCGGCTTCATGCAGCGCAAGGCCGAACTCGGCCTGAGCGGCGGCGCCGGACGCATCTCGGCCGGCCTGCAACCGACCTTGCTGGCGCTGCGCGAAGGCGACGTCGACGCCTTCGAGGACGGCTATGCCGGCGCCGTCGGCAACCTCAGCCTGGTCAGCACCAACCGCCCGGGGCTGGGGCTGTCACGCGTCGCGCAAGCGCTGTCGTGGGTGTCGCCGCCGCTGGGCAGCCTGCACCTGAGCGCGCAATACAGTTTCAACGCCGGCCGCCACGGCCCGCCGTTCGGGAGCGATGGTCCGGTGCCCCGCGCCTGGTCGGTCGACCTCAATCACGACGCCGCCGGCCTGCTGCTCGGCGCCACCGTCGCGCAGTACCGCAATTTCCGCTACGCGCTGTCCGACGACACGCCATATCTCGACGGCCATTACCGGATCGGCATGGCCTACCTGCGCGCGCCGCTGTTCGGCGCACTGCTCGGCAATGCGCTGGTGCAGCGCAATACCGCGGACGGCAGCGACGGCCGCGAGACCGTCTGGTCGATCGGGCTGGCGCTGCCGGTCGGCACGACGCGCTGGATGGCCTCGATCGGGCACTACGCCAGTTCGATGGCGCCGCTGCCGCAACGCGTCGACGAATCGCGTGCCTGGCAGTACGCGCTGGGGTGGCGCTGCGACCTGTCGCGGCGCACGCAGGTCCACGTCAGCTACGCCTTCATCCGCAACGCCGCGGCCGACGCGACGCACGCCGGCAGCGCGCTGTCGCCGTCGCCCGGCGGCGGCGTCACCGGGGTCGACTCGCACGGTTTCGCGCTCGGGCTGACGCACCACTTCTAGGACATGCGGGGGCGGCGGCGGCGGTGCTCGCGCCACCACAGCCACAGCCGCCGCCACCAGGGCATGCGGGCCAATCGGTCATTGTTCATCGCAAGTATCACGAAATGTCACTAAATGTCACTTCATGCGCTCGAGCATAGGCCAGATCGGCGGCTGCGGCGAGCGCTTTCGCGCGGCGCGTTAGCATCGCTACGCGAAACTTGACGATTGCCATGGAGAAACGATGCCCGACGCCGATTTTGCCCGCCTGTTCGACAACAACCGCCGCTGGGTCGACAGCGTCGGGCGCACCCGACCCGACTTCTTCAGTACGCTGGCGCGCCAGCAGGCGCCCAAGTACTTCTGGATCGGCTGCGCCGATTCGCGGGTTCCGGCCAACCAGGTCATCGACCTCGATCCCGGCGAAGTGTTCGTGCACCGCAACGTGGCCAACGTCGTGCCGCATTCGGACCTCAACGCCTTGTCGACGCTGCAGTTTGCGGTCGACGTGCTCAAGGTCCAGCATGTGCTGGTGGTCGGGCATTACGGCTGCGGCGGCATTCGCGCCGTGCTCGACGGCGCCCGCGTCGGCCTCGTCGACAACTGGCTGGGCCACGTCGGCGATGTGATGGAGCGCCATTCGGGAGAGCTCGACGCGCTGCCCGACATGGCCGCGCGGCACGACCGCCTGTGCGAGCTCAACGCGCTCGAGCAGGCGCGCAACGTGTGCCGCACCACGGTGCTGCAGGACGCCTGGGCGCGCGGTCAGCACGTGGTCGTGCACGCCTGCGTCTACGGTCTGGCCGACGGGCTGCTGCGCGACCTCGGCTTCAATGTGCGTGCGTCGGCCGCGGTCGCGCCGAGCTTCGACGCCGCGCTGCGCGCCGGCAGGCAAGCGGCGCGCTGAGGCGGGCCGGGCGCAGCCGGCCCGTTGCGCCGCCGCTTGCGTTCACGGCGGTGATGGCAGGTAGGCGCCCAGGCCGGGCAGGTCGCTGCGCGCCAGCGCCCGGCTTTCGCTGCGCAGGAAGTCGAGGAAGGTGCTTGCGACCACCGACAGCGGCTTGTCGCTCGGACGCAGCACATACCACTGGCGCCGGATCGGGAAGCCCTGCACGTCGAGCACGGTCAGCTCGTCGCTGTTGCGCTCCAGCGCCAGCGTGTGCGCCGACAGCACCGCCAGCCCGAGACCGCCGGCCACCGCGAGCTTGATCGCCTCGTTGCTGCCCAGCTCCATGCGCACGCGCAGCCCCAGCCCGGCGGCGCGGAAATGGTTCTCGACCGCCAGCCGCGTTCCCGAGCCGCTCTCGCGGATCAGGAAATGCTCCTCGGCCAGGCGCGCCAGCGGGATCGCACGCTGGCCGGCCAGCGCATGGCCGTGCGGCGCCACGACGACCAGCGGGTTGTCGAGGAAGCTCTCGGCCACCACGTCGGCGCGCTCCGACAGCAGCCCGAGCACGTAGAGATCATCGGCGTTGTCGGCCAGCCGGCGCAGCACCTGGCCGCGGTTGGTGACCTCGAGCGCGACCTCGATGCCGGGATAGCGCGCGAAGAAGGCGCCGAGCAGGCGCGGGATGAAGTACTGCGCGGTGGTGATCACCGACAGCCGCAGGCGGCCGGCCTTGATGCCTTTCAGGTCGGCGACCTGCATCTCGAAGCGCGCCAGTTCGTCGGCCACGCCGCGGCAGCAGCGCTGCAGCGCTTCGCCCGCCTGCGTCAGGTACAGCTTCTTGCCGACCTGCTCGAGCAGCGGCAGTCCGGCCATCTCGCTGAGCTGGCGCAGCTGGATCGACACCGTCGGCTGCGTCAGGTGCAGCTCGTCGGCGGCGCGCGTGACGCTGCGCAGGCGCGCGACCGCCTCGAACACGCGCAACTGGCGCAAAGTCGCATGGCGCATCGGCGTCTCCTGAGAGCCATAGATAGGCATCTATGGTAGCTCGCGAAAAAAACAATTATTTCTTATCGTCGGATCGCCTTACATTGCGTGGGCCCGAGCCGCTCGGCGTGGGCGAGAGAGACAAGACCTGCAAGGAGTTTGTGCCGATGGCCACCAAGACCTACAGCGCCGGTGTCAAGGAATACCGGCAAACCTACTGGGAACCCCAGTACACCCCGAAGGACACCGATATTCTGGCGTGCTTCAAGATCACGCCGCAAGCCGGTGTCGACCGCGAGGAGGCCGCCGCCGCGGTGGCCGCCGAGTCGTCGACCGGCACCTGGACCACGGTGTGGACCGACCTGCTGACCGACCTTGATTACTACAAGGGCCGCGCCTACCGCATCGAGGACGTGCCTGGCGACGACAGCTGCTTCTACGCCTTCATCGCCTACCCGATCGACCTGTTCGAGGAAGGCTCGGTGGTCAACGTGTTCACCTCGCTGGTCGGCAATGTGTTCGGCTTCAAGGCCGTGCGCGCGCTGCGCCTGGAGGACGTGCGCTTCCCGATCGCCTACGTGATGACCTGCAACGGCCCGCCGCACGGCATCCAGGTCGAGCGCGACATCATGAACAAGTACGGTCGCCCGCTGCTGGGCTGCACCATCAAGCCCAAGCTCGGCCTGTCGGCGAAGAACTACGGGCGCGCGGTTTACGAGTGCCTGCGCGGCGGCCTGGATTTCACGAAGGACGACGAAAACGTCAATTCGCAGCCGTTCATGCGCTGGAAGCAACGTTTCGACTTCGTCATGGAAGCGATCGAGAAGTCCGAGCGCGAAACCGGCGAACGCAAGGGTCACTACCTGAACGTCACCGCGCCGACCCCCGACGAGATGTTCAAGCGGGCCGAGTACGCCAAGTCGATCGGCGCGCCGATCATCATGCACGACTACCTGACCGGGGGCTTCTGCGCCAACACCGGGCTGGCGCAATGGTGCCGCGACAACGGCGTGCTGCTGCACATCCACCGCGCGATGCACGCGGTGCTCGACCGCAACCCGCACCACGGCATCCACTTCCGCGTGCTGACCAAGGCGCTGCGCCTGTCGGGCGGCGATCACCTGCACTCGGGCACCGTGGTCGGCAAGCTCGAAGGCGACCGCGAGGCGACGCTGGGCTGGATCGACATCATGCGCGACAGCTACATCAAGGAAGACCGCTCGCGCGGCATCTTCTTCGACCAGGACTGGGGCGCGATGCCCGGCGTGCTGCCGGTGGCGTCGGGCGGCATCCACGTCTGGCACATGCCGGCGCTGGTCAACATCTTCGGCGACGACTCGGTGCTGCAGTTCGGCGGAGGCACGCTGGGCCACCCGTGGGGCAACGCGGCCGGCGCCGCGGCCAACCGCGTCGCGCTGGAGGCCTGCGTCGAGGCGCGCAACCGCGGCGTCGAGGTCGAGCGCGAGGGCAAGGCGATCCTGACCGAGGCGGCCAAGACCAGCCCCGAGCTGAAGATCGCGATGGAGACCTGGAAGGAAATCAAGTTCGAGTTCGACACCGTCGACAAGCTCGACGTCGCGCACAAGTGAAACCCGAATCCAAGGAAAAGCCATGTCTGAAGTGATGGATTACAAGTCGCGGCTGTCTGACCCGAGCAGCCGCAAGTTCGAGACCTTCTCGTACCTGCCGCCGATGGAAGCGGCGCAGATCCGCCAGCAGGTCGAGTACATCGTCAAGCAGGGGTGGAACCCGGCGATCGAGCACACCGAGCCGGCCCACCTGATGGATTCGTACTGGTACATGTGGAAGCTGCCGATGTTCGGCGAGACCGACGTCGACCGCATCCTGGCCGAGGCCGAGGCTTGCCACAAGGCCAATCCGGACAACCATGTGCGTCTGGTCGGCTACGACAACTTCGCGCAATCGCAAGGCGCGTCGATGGTGATCTTCCGCGGCAAGACGGTCTGACCGTCGCTGGCCGCCGGGCCGGCGCACGCCGCCGGTCCGGCGCGCAGCCACGCTTCGGCGGGGCTGTCTACCCACATGAGGAGTTTTCGATGAGTTCGGTCATCGACCCCTACCGCATTGGCGCCGAGCCCTACTACCGCCCGCTGGCCGACGAGGTCGAGCTGTTCGAGGCGGCCTATTCGGTGCGCATGCCGATGATGCTCAAGGGCCCGACTGGCTGCGGCAAGACGCGTTTCGTCGAGGCCATGGCGTGGCGCCTGGGCAAGCCGCTGATCACCGTCGCGTGCAACGAGGACATGACCGCCAGCGACCTGGTCGGGCGGTTCCTGCTCGACGCCGACGGCACGCGCTGGCAGGACGGTCCGCTGGCGCTGGCCGCGCGCCACGGCGCGATCTGCTACCTCGACGAAGTCGTCGAGGCGCGCCAGGACACCACGGTGGTGATCCACCCGCTGACCGACAGCCGGCGCGCGCTGCCGCTGGAAAAGAAGGGCGAGCTGGTGCGCGCGCACCCCGACTTCCAGCTCGTGATCTCGTACAACCCCGGTTACCAGAGCCTGATGAAGGATCTGAAGACCTCGACCAAGCAACGCTTCGGTGCACTCGATTTCAACTACCCGGAGCATGCGGTGGAAGTCGAGATCGTCGCGCACGAGGCCGGCGTGGCCAGCGACGTCGCGGCGCGCCTGGTGTCGATCGCCGAGCGCTCGCGCAACCTCAAGGGGCACGGCCTCGACGAGGGGCTGTCGACGCGCATGCTGATCCACGCCGCCAGCCTGATCGCAGGCGGGGTCGCCGCGCCAGCGGCGTGCCGCGTCGCGCTGGTGTGCCCGATCACCGACGATCCCGACATGCGCGACGCGCTCGACGCCGCGGTGAGCACCTTCTTCTGAGGCCGCACGGAGCGGGAGCGCGACGATGGCGATCGATCTGGACGAATACGCGTCTCACCTCGACGCGCTGTCGGCGCGCAGCCGCGAGCTGCTCGACGCGGCGTGGCCCGGCGCGGCGCGCGTGCTGAGCCCGCGCGGGCTGGACAACTACGTCAAGGCGGCCGCCGCGCTGCGCGCGCTGGGGCGTGGCGACGCGCTGGTCGAGAGCTGGATCGAGCAGGCGCCGCAGGTCGCCGCCGAACTCGGCGAAGACGTGCTGGGCGAGCTCGCCGCGGCCGCGCTGGCGCTGGCGTCGAAGACTTCGGGCGCGGTCATCGAGCTGCTGCTGGCGACGGCGCCGACCGCGGCCGCGCGGCTCGGCGACGCCGCGCTGTTCGAAGGCTACCTGCAGTTCATCGGCGTGCTGGTCGCGCAGGCGCCGCGCGGCGTGCGTCCGATGCTCGAACGCCTCGACGTGCTGCTGCGCCAGCTCACGCTGGGCGGGCTGCGGCGCTGGGCGTCGTGGGGCGCGCACGCCTACCGCACCGACTATGCCGAGCAGTTGCGCTACTTCGCGCTCGAGTCGCGGGAAGCGCAGGCCATGCTCGCGCAGGAACGCAAGGGCACGCTGCTGATCGACGTGCAGCGTCGCATCAATATGTATTTGCGTGCGCTGTGGGGGCGGGATTTCTTCATGCGTCCGACCTCGGGCGACTACGAGCGCCGCGACGGCTACCGGCCGTTCATCGAGGACGGCCTGCTGCATCTGCCCGACGCCTACGACGACCACGGCGCGGTGGCCGGGGTCGAGCTGTACCGCGCGGCCGCCGCGCACGCCGCGGCCCACGTCATGGAAACGCGCGAGCCGATCTCGGCAGAGGGCCTGACCCCGCTGCAGATGGCGTTGATCGGCCTGGTCGAGGACGCGCGCGTCGAGGCGCTGGCGATCCGTCGCTTCCCCGGGCTGCAGCCGCTTTGGGCACGGCTGCACGACGCCAGCCCGGCGCGCGACGCGCGCGTCGCCGACTGGTTCGACCGCATCGCGCGCGCCTTGCTCGATGCTGCTTACGTCGACCCCGACCCGCTGATCGTGGAGGCGCGCGCGCTGTTCGCCGCGGCGCAGTCGCGGCTGCACGACCCGCGCCTGGCCTGGGACATCGGCGTGACGCTGGCGCACCGGCTCGGCGCGCGCGGCGCCTCGTACAACCCGCGCAGCGACCTGCCCAGCGCCCCCTACCGCGACGACAACCGCTACTTCTGGACCTTCGACGGCTTCGAGGCCGAGCGCGACGCCGGCGCCGGGCGCGGCGCTTCGCGCCAGCTGCGCAAGTACGTCAACGTGATGGAAATGGCCAACGAGGTCGAGGTCGAGAACGCCGGCGACGACGCGCAGGAAGTCTGGGTGCTCTGCACCGAACTGTTTCCCTACGAGGACGCCGGCGTCAGTGTCAACGAGAGCTGGGGCCGCGAGCCGGTGTCGGAGCCGTTCCATTACGCCGAGTGGGACTACCAGATCCAGCTCGAGCGTCCGGCCTGGACCACGGTGCTGGAGCGGCGCGGCAGGCGTGGCGCGCTGGATTCGATCGACGCGATCAGCGCCCAGTACAAGCGCGAGATCCAGCGCATGAAGTTCCTGCTCGACGCGATGCAGCCGCAGGGTGTGCAGCGCATCCGCAAGCTCGAGGACGGCGACGAGGTCGATCTCAACGCCGCGGTCGACGCCATGGTCGACGTGCGCACGCGGCGCCAGCCCGACCCGCGCATCATGATGCGCAGCCTGCGGCGCCAGCGCGACTTCGCGATCCTGGTGCTGCTCGACCTTTCGCAATCGACCAACGAGTGCGTCGCCGGGCAGGAGCACACGGTGCTTGAGCTGACACGCCAGGCCTGCGTGCTGCTGGCCGACGCGGTGGCCAAGGTCGGCGACCCGTTCGCGATCCACGGTTTCTGTTCCGACGGCCGCCACGATGTGCAGTACCTGCGCTTCAAGGACTTCGAGCAGCCCTGGGGCGACGAGGCCAAACAGCGCCTGGCCGGCATGAGCGGGCAGCTGTCGACGCGCATGGGTGCTGCGATCCGTCACGCCGGCCACCACCTGCAGCGCCAGCGCGCGGCGCGCAAACTGCTGATCGTGATCACCGACGGCGAGCCGGCCGATGTCGACGTGCGCGACCCGCAGTATCTGCGCGCCGACGCGAAGAAGGCGGTCGAGGCGGTCGCGCGCGACGGCGTCGCCAGCTACTGCATCAGCGTCGACCCACGCGCCGATCAATACGTCGCACGCATCTTCGGGCAGAATCGGCACCTGGTGATCGACCACGTGCAGCGGCTGCCCGAAAGACTGCCGCTGCTTTATGCCGCACTGACCCGCTGAACGCCGATGAGCGACGAACCCACCTATCCGGGGCTGCACGCCGACCGCCACGGCCTCACCCAGCTCGGCCGCATCGTGCTCGACGCACGCGTGTTCGGTTTCATCGACGCGGGCGAGGATTGCGCCGGCTGGTCGCTGGGGCGCATGCAGGCGCTGGCGGCGCGCGTCGAGCGCGCCTGGGACGAACACGGCAACCTGCCCAGCCGGCTGCCCGCCGAACTGGCCGCGCGCCATGCCGCGGTGTACGACGCGGCGATCGTCGAGGCGCGCCGGCGCGGCTGGGACGCCGAACTCGGAGACGACGAGTAGTCGACGCCTGCGCGCTGCGACGCGGCC
>JAKAHP010000101.1 GCA_021825505.1 Pseudomonadota bacterium | reverse complement strand
CAGACTCGCAGTCGCCCGCGAAGCCCTTGCCTTCGGCTAACCGTTCCCCTTGCCGGGCCGGTAGAGGACTTTCACCTCCAAGCAGGTGCGCCCTGCCGGGCGCACCGAAAAAAAGCCCCGCCGCAGCGGGGCTTTCGGGGCACGGCGCCGTGATTACTTCATCACGGTGTGCGAGCCGACGATCTCGACGACCGCGCGGCGGTTCGGCGCCTGGCAGGCGACGCGCTTCTTGAAGGTGCCGTGGCAGCTGTGCGGATCGACGCGGAAGTCGGTCTTGCCCTTGCCTTCGAGGTAGATCTTGTCGGCCGGAACACCCTGGTCGACCAGATAGGCCTTGACCGCCTGGGCACGACGCAGCGACAGCTTCTTGTTGTACGCGACGCTGCCGAAGCTGTCGGTGTAGCCGGTCGAGATCACGGTCTCGAGGTTGACTTCCTTGATCTTCGCGGCCAGCTCGTCAAGCGCCTGCTTGCCGGCAGGCTTCAGCACGGCCTTGTCGAAATCGAAGAAGGCATCGGCCGAATACGTCACCTTTTCGCTGACCGGCATCGGTGCCGGGGTCGGCGCCGGGGCCGGGGCCGCTTCCGGGGCCGGCGCCGGGGCCGGGGCCGGGGCGGCAGCCTTGGCGACGATCGCGCCGTCGCAGGTGCTCACCGCGGTGGCCGGCGTCCAGAACGCGTCGCGCCAGCACAGCGAGTTGCTGCCGTCCTTCCACACCTGGCCGCTGGCGCTGGTCCAGTTGTTGACGTCCGCCGCTTGAGCAGCGGCGATGCCGCCGACGGCGAGCGCCGCGACAGCAACCAGTTTGGCGATGCGGTGGGTCTTGTTCATCGTTTTTCCTCTCAGAGACAGTTTGGGGCGAAACTCAAGCAATTCTGCAGCAGTCATGACGGTCCATGGTAGACCGCCGACGCGTCGGCGCGCCCCGCTGCCGCGCTGAACTGAACGCGCCGTGTCAATTCTGCCACACAGCTTCGCCGTCGGCCATCGCCCTACCCCCGCCAAGGCGGGGGGTACCACGCCCGCTTCGAGGCGGTGCGCCGAGCACGGTCGCGCTCAATCGCGCTGCTACCATAGAACGCTCGATTTTCTGCCGGCGCCTTCGTCCCGTTTCGGTCCGCGGCGCACCGAACCGCATGTCCGCTTACGCCAAAGAAACACTCCCCGTCAGTCTCGAAGACGAAATGCGTCGCTCCTACCTCGATTACGCGATGAGCGTGATCGTGGGCCGGGCGCTGCCCGACGTGCGCGACGGGCTCAAGCCCGTGCACCGTCGCGTGCTGTTCGCGATGCACGAATTGAGCAACGCCTGGAACCGACCCTACAAGAAATCGGCGCGTATCGTCGGTGACGTCATCGGTAAATACCACCCGCACGGCGACCAATCGGTCTATGACACCATCGTTCGGATGGCGCAGGATTTTTCGCTGCGCTACATGCTGGTCGACGGTCAGGGCAATTTCGGGTCGGTCGACGGCGACAACGCGGCAGCCATGCGTTATACCGAAATCCGCCTGGCGAAAATCGCGCATGAAATGCTGGCCGATATCGACAAGGAAACCGTCAATTTCGGTCCGAATTACGACGGCTCGGAACAGGAGCCGCTGGTGCTTCCGGCGCGACTTCCGAATCTGCTGCTGAACGGGTCGGCCGGCATTGCGGTGGGCATGGCGACCAATATCCCGCCGCACAACCTCGGCGAATTGATCGACGGCTGCCAGCACCTGCTGCGCCACCCCGACGCCGACGTCGAGACGCTGATGCAGTTCATTCCGGCGCCCGATTTTCCGACCGCTGGCATCATCTATGGACTGGGCGGAGTGCGCGACGCCTATCGCACCGGTCGCGGCCGCGTCGTGATGCGCGCGCGCTGTCATTTCGAGGACATCGACCGCGGCCAGCGCCAGGCCATCGTGGTCGACGAACTGCCCTACCAAGTCAACAAGCGCACCTTGCTCGAGCGCATCGCCGAGCTGGTGCGGGAAAAGAAGATCGAGGGCATCAGTCATATCCAGGACGAGTCGGACAAGTCCGGCATGCGCGTGGTCATCGAGCTGCGCCGTGGCGAACTGGCCGAAGTGGTGCTGAACAAGCTGTACAAGCAGACGCAGCTGCAGGACACCTTCGGCGTCAACATGGTGTGCCTGGTCGACGGTCAGCCGCGGCTGCTCGACCTGCGCCAGATGCTGCAGGCCTTCCTGAAGCATCGGCGCGAGGTCGTGACGCGCCGCAGCCTGTACGAGCTGCGCCGCGCGCGCGAGCGCGGCCACGTGCTCGAGGGTCTGGCGGTGGCGCTGGCCAACCTCGACCGCATGATCGAGCTGATCAAGGCCGCGCCGACGCCGCCGATCGCACGCGAGCGTCTGCTCGCCGAAGTGTGGGCACCCGGCGAGGTGCGCGCGATGCTGGCGCGCGTCGAAGGCCGCCCCGAGGACTTCCAGCCCGAGGAGCTCGACGCACGCTTCGGCCTGAAGGACGACGGTTACCGCTTGTCCGAAACGCAGGCGCAGGAAATCCTGCAGATGCGGCTGCAGCGCCTGACCGGGCTCGAGCAGGACAAGATCGTCCAGGAATACAAGGACGTGATGGCGCAGATCGCCGACCTGCTCGACATCCTGGCGCGGCCCGAGCGCATCACCCAGATCATCGCTGACGAACTCGCCGCGCTGAAGACCGAGTTCAACGACGCGCGGCGCTCGACGGTCGAGGCCAACGCTACCGAAATCGATCTGGAGGATCTGATCACCCCGCAGGACATGGTGGTGACGATCTCGCATGTCGGTTACGTCAAGAGCCAGCCGGCGCTCGAATACCGCGCGCAGCGCCGCGGCGGGCGCGGCAAGCTCGCCACCGGCACCAAGGAGGACGACTGGATCGACCAGCTGTTCGTGGCCAACACCCACGACATGCTGCTGTGCTTCTCGAATCGCGGCCGCGTGTACTGGATGAAGGTGTACGAGGCGCCGCAGGGCGGGCGCGGCTCGCGCGGGCGTCCGCTGGTCAATCTGTTCCCGCTCGGCGAAGGCGAGAAGATCACCGCGGTGTTGCCGGTGAAGACCTTCGACGACGACCATTATGTCTTCATGGCGACCGCGCGCGGCACCGTGAAGAAGACCCCGCTGACCGCGTTCGCGAACCGGCGCAGCGCCGGCATCATCGCCTGCGCGCTCGACGACGACGATTATCTGATCGGCGCGGCGATCACCGACGGGCGCCACGACGTGATGCTGTTCTCCGACGCCGGCAAGGCGGTGCGCTTCGACGAGGAGGACGTGCGTCCGATGGGTCGCGAGGCACGCGGCGTGCGCGGCATGAACCTCGACGACGGCCAGAGCGTGATCGCGTTGCTGGTGGCCGAGGACGAAACCCAGAGCGTGCTGACCGCGACCATGCACGGCTACGGCAAGCGCACCCCGATCGTCGAGTACACGCGCCATGCGCGCGGCACCAAGGGCATGATCGCGATCCAGACCAGCGAGCGCAACGGCCGTGTCGTCGCCGCCTGCCTGGTGCGCGAGGCCGACGAGATCATGCTGATCACCGACACCGGCGTGCTGGTGCGCACCCGTGTGTCCGAGATCCGCGAACTGGGCCGCGCCACGCAGGGCGTCACGCTGATCGCGCTCGACGACGGTGCCGAGCTGATCGGCGTGCAGCGCGTGGCCGAATCGGACGCGCCGGACGTCGCCGATGCTCCGGATGCGCCCGACGCGGCCCCCGACTCGGGAGCCACCGATGCCTGACGCCACGACGCGCCCGTTCAATTTCTCGGCCGGCCCGGCCGCGATCCCCGACGAAGTGCTGCAGCAGGCTGCTGCCGAGATGCTCGACTGGCACGGCAGCGGCGTCGGGGTGATGGAAATGAGCCATCGCGGAGCTCAGTTCGGCGAGATCTTCGCGCAGGCCGAATCCGATCTGCGCGAACTGCTCGAGGTTCCCGCCGACTACGCTGTGCTGTTCATGCAGGGCGGCGCGCTGGCGCAGAACGCGCTGGTGCCGCTGAACCTGTCGCAAGGCGAGGCGGCCGACTACCTGCTGACCGGATCGTGGTCGCGCAAGAGCCGCCAGGAAGCGGCGCGCTACTGCGACGTGCAGGTCGTGGCCGACAACGCGGAGGCCCCCGGCACGATCCCGCCGCGCGCCGGCTGGCGCCTGCGCGACGACGCGCGTTACCTGCACTACTGCGTCAACGAGACCATCGACGGCGTCGAGTTCGAGCAGCCGCCGGCCGGCGTGCCGGTGCCGCTGGTGGCCGACGCCTCGTCGATGATCCTGTCGCGCCTCTTCGACGTCGCCGCGCACGGCTGCGTCTACGCCGGCGCGCAGAAGAATATCGGCCCGGCGGGGCTGACGCTGGTCATCGTGCGTCGCGATCTGCTCGGGCACGCGCTGCCGGCGTGCCCGACGGTGTTCGACTACGGCGTCGCCGCGGCCAACGGCTCGATGATCAACACGCCGCCGACCTGGGCCATCTACATCGCCGGCCTCGTGTTCCAGTGGATCAAGCGCCAGCGCGAAGGCGCGCGCGTCGGCCTCGACGCGATCGCCGCACGCAACGCCGCCAAGGCCGCGCTGCTGTACGACTGCATCGACGCCTCGGCGCTGTACGTCAACCGCATCGATCCGTCCTGCCGCTCGCGCATGAACGTGCCTTTCCAGCTGCGCGACGAGGCGCTCAATGCCGAGTTCCTGGCCGGCGCGCAGCAGCGCGGACTGCTGCAGCTCAAGGGCCACAAATCGGTGGGCGGGATGCGCGCGAGCATCTACAACGCGATGCCGCTGGCCGGCGTGCAGGCGCTGGTCGACTACATGCACGAATTCGAACGCCGCCACTGAGCGCTTGCCGATGACCGACGACATCCAGCCCCTGCGCGAGCAGATCGACGCCATCGACCGCGAACTGCTCGAGCTGCTCAGCCGCCGCGCGCGGCTGGCGCAACGCATCGGCGAGCACAAGCACCGGCTGCAGCTGCCGGTGTTCCGCCCCGAGCGCGAGCGCGAAGTGATCGAACGCGTGCGTCAGGCCAACCCGGGCCCGCTGCACGCGGAAGGTCTGGCCGCGGTGTGGCGCGAGATCATGTCGGCGTGCCGCGCTGTCGAAGCGCGCCAGCGCGTCGCCTATCTCGGCCCCGAGGGCACTTACAGCGAAATGGCCGCGCGCCGCTTCTTCGGCTCGAGTTGCGCCTTCGTGGCCTGCGCCGACCTCGACGAAGTCGTGCGCAGCCAGCTCGGCGGTGCCACCGAGTTCGCGCTGGCGGCGATCGAGAACTCGACCGAGGGCGCGATCGCGCGCACGCTCGATCTGCTGCTCGAGCAGCCGCTGCACATCTGCGGCGAGATCAGCGTGGCGGTGCACCACAACCTGCTGCGTCGCGACCCCGGCCTGGACGGCCTGCACGCGGTGCTGGCGCACCCGCAGGCGCTGTCGCAATGTCGCCAGTGGCTCGATGCGCACCTGCCCACGGTGGAGCGCCGCGCGGTCGCCAGCAACGCCGAGGGAGCACGCCTGGCCGCGCAGGACGCGCGCCTGGCGGCGATCGCCGGCGAGCAGGCGGCGTCCTTGTACGCGCTGCACATCGTCAGCCCGCGCATCCAGGACCAGCCGCAGAACCGCACCCGCTTCATCGTGCTGGGCCCGCAGGCCGCCCAGCGCAGCGGCGACGACCGCACCAGCCTGATCCTCGCGGTGCCCAACCGCGCCGGCGCGGTGTTCGAGATGCTGCGCCCGCTGGCCGAGCACGGCGTGAGCATGACGCGCTTCGAGTCGCGCCCGGCGCGATCGGGTGACTGGGCGTACTACTTCTACGTCGACATCGAAGGTCACGTCGACGACGCGCCGGTGCGCGCCGCGCTCGAAGCGCTGCGCGGCACTTGCGCGTTCTTCAAGAACCTCGGCTCCTACCCGGCGTGGCGCGACTGACGCCCCCCTGCCCCTCGAGCCCGCGAACCCGACCCCGCATCCGCTGTTTTTCGCACTGCCACGCACCGCCGTCACCATGAGCACGCCCACCGATACGCAACCGTCCTGGGGTACCGACTATGTGCGCACGATCGCGCCCTACGTCGGCGGCCGCCCGATTTCCGAAGTCGCACGCGAGTACGGGCTGGCGCCCGACTCGATCGTCAAGCTGGCGTCGAACGAGAACCCGCTGGGCATGTCGCCGCTGGCGCGCCAGGCGGTGCTCGACGCGTTGACCGAGGCGCCGCGCTACCCCGACAACGACGCCTGGGAATTGCGCCAGGCGCTGGCCGCCCACCTCGGCGTGGCCGCCGACTGGGTGCTGCTCGGCCACGGCTCCAGCGACATCCTGGAAATGGCGGCGCGCGCGCTGCTCGCCGAGGGCGACTCGTGCGTGTACTCGCAGTACGGCTTCCTGGTCTACGCGCTGGCGGTGCAGCAGGCCGGCGCGCGCCACATCGTCGTGCCGGCGCGCGACTACGGCCACGATCTGGACGCGATGCTCGCGGCGATCGAGCCCGATACGCGGCTGGTCTACGTCGCCAATCCGAACAACCCGACCGGCACGCTGCTGGCGCCGGCGCAAGTGGCCGACTTCGTCGCGCGCGTGCCGCGCGACGTCGTCGTGCTGCTCGACGAGGCCTATGTCGAATACCTCGAGCCCGAGCAGCGCACCGACAGCATCGCGCTGTTGCGCGAGCACCCGAACCTGATCGTCTCGCGCACCTTCTCGAAGGCCTACGGGCTGGCCGGGCTGCGCATCGGCTACGCCGCGGCGCAGCCGGCGCTGGCCGGACTGCTCAACCGCGTGCGCTCGGCGTTCAACACCAGCGGTGTGGCGCAGGCCGCGGCGCTGGCCGCGCTGCGCGACACCGCGTTCCTGCAGCGCACCGTCGAGATCAACCGCGCCGGCATGCGCCAGCTCGAGGCCGGCTTCGCCGCTTTGGGCCTGCAGTACGTGCCCTCGCACGGCAATTTCGTGCTGCTGCGCGCCGGCGACGACGCGCAGGCCGGCGCGCGCGTCGCCGCCGCGCTGCTGCAGCGCGGCGTGATCGCGCGCCCGGTGGCCAATTACGGCCTGGGGCCGTGGCTGCGCATCTCGGTGGGCACCGAAGGCGAGAACGCGCGCTGCCTCGACGCGCTGCGCGCGGTGCTGGCCTGACACGCATGGGCAGCGCCATCGACACGGGAACGACGCGCAGCTATGCGCGCGTCGCGGTGCTCGGCGTCGGCCTGCTCGGCGGCTCGTTCGCGCTGGCCGCGCGACGCCGCGGGCTCGCGCGCGAGGTGGTCGGCTACGCCAAATCGCCGTCGACGCTGAACGCGGCGCTGGCTGCCGGCGTCATCGACCAGGGCGCCGACTCGGCGCTGCGCGCGGTCACCGGCGCCGACCTCGTCGTGCTCGCGGTGCCGGTGGCGGCGATCGCGCCGCTGCTCAAGCAGATCGCGCTCGGGCTGCGCCCCGACTGCCTGGTGATCGACGTCGGCAGCACCAAGGCCGACGTGGCCACGGCCGCGCAGCAGGCGCTGGGGCGCGGTGCGCGCCAGTTCGTGCCCTGCCACCCGATCGCCGGCGGCGAACTCAGCGGCGTGCAGCACGCGCGCGCCGATCTGTTCGATGAGCGGCGCGTGGTCGTCACGCCGCTCGACGACAACCCGCCCGAATGCGTCGACGCCGCCTGCGCGCTGTGGGAGCAGCTCGGCGCCTACGTCTCGCGCATGACCCCGCACGAACACGACGCGGCATTCGCCGCGGTCAGCCACCTGCCCCACCTGCTCGCCTTCGCCTATGTGCAGGCGCTCACGCGCCAGCCCAAGGGCGGCGGCTATCTGCAACTGGCCGGCCCGGGTTTTCGCGACTTCACGCGCATCGCCGCCAGCGACGCGGTGATGTGGCGTGACGTGTTCCAGGCCAACGGCGCCGAGGTGCTGCAGCAGCTGCAGCTGTTCAAGCAGGCGCTGGCCGCGTTCGAGGCGCAGCTGCGCCAGGGCAACTGGACCCAGCTCGAAGCGCTGATCCGCGACGCCAGCGGCTCGCGCCAGGCCTGGTCCACTCCGTCCTCCACCGATGACACCGACTGAATTCCTCGACCTGCCGCCGCTGCTGGGCGCCGCCGGGCAGGTGCGCCTGCCCGGCTCGAAGAGCATTTCCAATCGCCTGCTGCTGCTGGCCGCGCTGGCCGAGGGCAGCACCCGCATCGACGGGCTGCTCGACTCGGACGACACGCGCGTGATGCTCGACGCCCTGCGCACGCTGGGCATCGGCGTCGAACGCGGCGACGACGGGCATTGCGTGATCCACGGCTGCGACGGGCAGCCGCCGGTGGCGCAGGCCGACCTGTTCCTGGGCAACGCCGGCACCGCGGTGCGGCCGCTGACCGCGGCGCTGGCGCTGATCGGCGGCGACTACCGCGTGCGCGGCGTGGCGCGCATGCACGAGCGTCCGATCGGCGACCTGGTCGAGGCGCTGCGCGCCATCGGCTGCCGCATCGACGAGCTCGGCACCCCCGGCTATCCGCCGCTGGCGATCGGCCGCGGCGCACCGCGCGTGGAGGCTCCCCTGCGCGTGCGCGGCGACGTCTCCAGCCAGTTCCTCAGCGCGCTGCTGCTGGCGCTGCCGCTGCTGCGCGCGCCCGCCGACGTCGTCGTCGAGGTGGTCGGCGAGCTGATCTCCAAGCCCTACGTCGACATCACCTTGCGCCTGCTGGCACGCTTCGGCGTGGCGGTGCGCCACGAGGACTGGCAGCGCTTCGTGATTCCGGCCGGCAGCCGCTACCGCAGCCCGCGACGCATCGCGGTCGAGGGCGACGCCTCGTCGGCCTCGTATTTCCTCGCCGCCGGCGTACTCGGCCAGCAGCATGGCGCGGGCGGCCCGGTGCGCGTGCTCGGCGTCGACGCCGAAAGCATCCAGGGCGACGTCGAGTTCGCGCGTGTGCTCGAGCGCCTGGGCGCCGACATCCGCTGGGGCGAGGGCTGGATCGAGGCCTGCGGGCTGCGCGCCGGGCGCAGCGCGCTGGCCGGCGGCGACATCGACTGCATCGCGATTCCCGACGCGGCGATGACCCTGGCCGTCACCGCGCTGTTCGCCGAGGCGCCGACGCGGCTGCTGGGCATCGGCAGCTGGCGCGTCAAGGAAACCGACCGCATCGCCGCGATGGCCGCCGAGCTGGCCAAGCTGGGCGCCACCGTCGAGGCCGGGGACGACTGGCTGCGCGTGCATCCGCTGCCGGCCGCGCACTGGCGCAGCGCGCGCATCGCGACCTACGACGACCACCGCATCGCGATGTGCTTCTCGCTGGCCAGCTTCGGCCCCGCCGACCTGCGCATCGAGGACCCGCGCTGCGTGGCCAAGACCTTCCCCGG
>JAKAHP010000100.1 GCA_021825505.1 Pseudomonadota bacterium | reverse complement strand
CCGGCGCTGCACAGCTGGCGCGGCCACCCGCGCCCGCCGCTGCCATTCGCCGCGCACCTGATCAGCAGCGACAACGATCCGTTCTGCGCCGCGCCGGCCGCCGCCGTGCTGGCCGCGGACTGGGGCGCGCGCCACACCACGCTGGGCGCACGCGGCCACCTCAACGCCGACAGCGGCCTGGCCGACTGGCCGCAAGGCCGCGCCTGGCTGCTCGAACTCGACTCGACGACGACGCGATGAACACGACGACACCTCCGACCGGAAAGAAACGCAAGGGCCTGGGCCTGGGCCTGGAAGCGCTGCTGGGCGCGCAGGGCGCCGACATCACCGGTGCCGGCCACCCCTCGACGCTGCCGCTCGACGCGCTGCAGCCCGGCAAGTACCAGCCGCGCACGCGCATGGACGAAGGCGCGCTGTACGAACTGGCCGAGAGCATCAAGGCACAGGGCTTGATGCAGCCGATCCTGGTGCGGCCACTGAGCAGCGGGCGCTACGAGATCATCGCCGGCGAACGGCGCAGCCGCGCCGCGCGCCTGGCCGGCCTCGACCAGGTGCCGGTGCTGGTGCGCGAGGTGCCCGACGCCTCGGCGCTGGCGATGGCGCTGATCGAGAACATCCAGCGCGAGGATTTGAATCCGCTCGAGGAGGCGCAAGGGCTGCAGCGCCTGATCCGCGAATTCGACTTCACCCACGAGCAGGCCGCGCAGGCGGTCGGGCGCTCACGCGCCGCGGTCAGCAATCTGCTGCGCCTGGTCAACCTGGCCGCTCCGGTGCAGGACATGCTGCTGGCCGGCGACCTCGAAATGGGCCACGCACGCGCGCTGCTCGCGCTCGACGGTGCCGCGCAGGTGCAACTCGCGCAGCAGGTGCACGCCAAGCGCCTGTCGGTGCGCGAGACCGAGCGCCTGTGCGCGCGCCACGGCGCGGCGCCGCGCGCGCCGGCCACCGAGCCGCGCGAGGCGCGCGAACTCGGTCGCCTCGCCGACGAACTCGCCGAACGCTACTCGGCGCCGGTGGCGATCCGCGCCAAGGGGCAGGGCGCGAAACTGCACGGCGAGATCGCACTGCGCTTCCATTCGCTCGACGAACTCAACGGGCTGCTCGCGCTGCTGCGCACGTCATCGTGATTTCATGAGGCGCACGCGCGAAGCGAGCGCTCACATCTCAGGGTCGTCGGCGAACACCAGCAGCACCCCCGAGTCGCCGTAGACGCGGGCGCCGAAGATCTCCCCGGCCCCGAACAGCCCGACCAGCGGCACGTCGCCGAGGTGCCGGCGCAACAGCGCCAGCTCGGCGTCGGCGCCGCCGAAATAGGCCCCGCCGCGACCGGCGCAGGCGATGTAGACGGCGCCGCGCGCACCGCGCCGACCGGCCCCGGCGAGCTGGCCGGCGGCGACCCGCGCATCGCGCCGCTGTTCCAGCTCATCGCGCACCGCAGTGGTCAGACGCACCAGATCGCGCCGCGCCGCATCGGCGTCGCGCCGGCACAGCTGCAGCCGCATGCCCACCGCGGGCCGCGTACCCAGCGCGATCGCGCCGCGCTGCAGGTCTAGCCCGGCGATCGCGCACGGTCGCAGTGCGCTGTCGCGCTCGCCGGCCGCGCCCACCACGGCCAGGGTGCGGCGCAGCTGTGGCGCCAGCTCGGCGACGTCGCCCCCCGGGCGCAGCGGCGCCACACCGAGATCGCCGAGCAGCACGTCCAGCGCCGCGCGGCCGTCGAGCGTCTGCACCAACTGGCCGCTGCAGCGCGTGACCGTGCGCAACGGCCCAAGCGCAGCCCAGCCGCGTGCCAGCCCCCCGGCCAGCGCCACGCGCGGCGCGAACGCCACGCCGGACACCCCGCCCGTCAACACCACGTCGGCCAGCTGCGCGCCGTCGACAACGCCACCGTGGAGCGTACCGACACGCGGCGCCAGCTCGCCCAGCAAGTCGTCGAGCTCGCCTTCGCCGACATCGGCGTGCACCAACGCGGCGCCGGGCCGGCGCCACGCGCGCAACGGCGCCGCCCCTGAAAAAATACGGAAATCGCGCCGCGGCAATTGCAGCAGCATCACCGCCAACGCCGGCTCGCCGAACACCTCGGTCGCATCGACGCCGACGCCGGCCCCGCTGCCGCCGACCCAGCACTCGACACCGCTGCGTACGCGCAGCTCACGCGCGATGGCCCCCAGGGCAGGACGCAGCGGTTCGGTGCAATAGAGCACGCCCAGATTGGGGCGCGTGATGGTGCCGGCGTGCGCGCGACCGGCGGCCAGCTGCGCCAGCACGCTGGTCAGCGCCGCGCGCCAATCGGCGTCACGGCCGAGCGCGGTCAGATAGCGCATCGAGACCTCTCCGCTGCTGCCGCTCGCGGCGTTCGCGTCAGCCTCGCCGCGGCGGTGCCGCGGCGCCCGCCGGGCGCTTCACGGCACCCTTCGCGGCACCCTGCGCGGCACCCTTCGCGGCGCCTTTCGCGCGCGGCTGGGGCGACTTCGCTGCCGCGCCCGCCCCCGGTGCACCGGCCTCGTCCGGGGGGGCGTCCGCGCCCGGCAGCGGCCACGCACCATCGCGCAGCGCCTGCGCCGCGACCTGCGTGAACTGCTGGCTGACCGCATTCCACCACTGCATCGGGTCGACCAGCCCCGACAACGGCGCCGTCCCCGCGCCGGCGCCATCTTTCGCGTCCTTCGCGTCCTTCGCATCCTCGGCGCTCGCCGCAGGCGCAGCCGCCTTCGGCGCGGCAGCTGCACCGGCCGCAGCCGACTCGGCAGCAGCGCCCATCGCCTGCGCACCGGCCTGCATCGCATCGCTCATGCGCTCGGCCAGGCCGCCGAGGTCGACGTTCATCGTCTTCAGCGCCGACAAGGTCATGCGCTGCACCTCGAGCCCCTGGATCGTCGCCTGCGTCAGCCGCGCATTGGCCTCGAGCCATTGCAGCACAGCCTTCAGCTCGGTGATCTTGCGCTCGAGCTCGTCGGCGTCCATGGTCGGCGCCATCCAGCTGGCGACGCTCGACGGCATGCCCGAACCCTTGAGAAGGTTCTGGAAGAACTCCATGCCCGGCATCGCCGGGCCTTGCGTGAACGGATTCATCGACGGCCCCTGCAGCATTCCCGCCCCCAGCATAACGCCGGGTCGGCGCCTTGCCTACAAGGCCCCCACGCGTTCAAGCGCCGACGACCTGGCGCTCGATCGCGCCGAATACACCGCCGGCGCGCGCGTCACGCCCGCCACAGCGCAACTCCAGACGCAGCACGTCGCCGGCCGTCAGCCACACCGGCGTGGCACCGTCGCCGCGCCGTGCCGCGATGCAGCCGCCGGGCACCAGCGATAGCGCGACCGCGCCGCCGGCGCCCAGCGCCGCGGTACGCACCTGGCGCGCGATCGCGTCGCCGATGCGCGCCACCGCGTCGAAGCGACCCAGCGCGATGCCGCCACGCACCACTTCGACGGTGCCGCTGAGTTCCCCGGCGGACGCCGCCCCCAGTTCGTCCGGGGTCACTGCGACCGCGGCCGCGGCGCGTTCACCGCACGGCCGCCCATCGCACCACGGTTGCGCGACCAGCATCAACAAGCGCAGCTGGCGCAGGGCTTCGGCGGCGTCGGCGCCGCGCGCGACGTCATCGCTCAGGGCCACCAGCAGTGGCTCGACATCGAGCCGCTTGCCCTCGGCGCGCAGCGCGGCGTGCGCGCCGCACAGGGGCTCGCCGCCGCCATCGCCGCCATCCACGCCGTCGACGCGCCAGCCGTAGGGGCGCGGCAGCGGCGCCACGCACTGCGTCGCATCGAACGCGAACGCATGGCGCGCGCGCCCGGCGTGCAGCGCATCGCTGAGATCCTGCAGTTGCGGCGCGGCGAAGGCCCAGTCGTCGAGCGCCTGCTGCAGTCGCGTGATGCCGTCAACGAACACCGCGCTGGAGAGGTCGCGACTGACCACGGCGAGCTGGCCGTCGCGCGAGCCGTCGCTCAGGCTGGCAAGTTTCATCGAATGGGTTCCCGGTTCGGTGCGAAGCGCCGCGGCGGGTGCGGCTGCGCGCATTGTAGGTAGCGCGAATCCAGCACGAAGCGCGCGCCGCGCGGCACAATGCCGCAATGGACCGCCTACCTTCGCGGCGACCGGCGCCGCCCGCCATCACGCCGGCCAGCTCATCCAGCACGCCGCACGCCACGGCTGGCGCTGCACCGCGCCGAGGCACCCGCACCTGGCGCGAGCGCCTCGGGCAGGGCGCGCCGGCGCTGCTCGCCGCGCTGCTCACGGGGTTGACCGGGGCCACGCCGGCCGGCGCGCAAGCCCCGGCGAGCCCGGCCGCGCCCATGCGTGCGAGCGCCACGGCCGCGTGGCAACCGTCGATCACCTTGCGCTACGCGCTGCGCGGGCACTATTTCATCGGACTGCGCGGCAGCGGCGCCTTCGTCTGGCAACACGAAGGCGACCGCTATCGCGTCGCGTTGACGGGATCGTCGCTGGTCGATTTCGCCTACACCAGCGAAGGCCGCATCGACGGCCCGCGGCTGGCCCCGGATCGCTATGTCGAACAGGTGCTGACGCGGCGCAAGACCGTCGACTTCGACCGTAGCGCCGGGGTGCTGCGCTTCACCGCGATCCAAGGCACGATGCCGCTGCCGCCGCACCTGCAGGACAGCGCCAGCGTGTTCATGCAGCTCGCGCATGAGCTCAGTGCCGACCCGCGCCTGTTCGTCGCCGGCCGCCATATGGCCTACGTCGTCGCCCGCCCGAGCGGTACGACGACCTGGGACTTCACCGTGATCGGCCGCGACACCCTGCACACCGGCGCCGGCGACTTGTCGTGCTGGCATCTGCGCCATGCGCCGCGCGACGGCAGCCTCGGCGCCGAAGTCTGGCTGGCGCCCGCGCTGAACGATTTGCCGGTGCAGATTCGGCTGGAAAAAGACGAGGGAAACTATCTGTTGTTCACGTTGCGCGAAGTACAGCGGCAGTAAAGTCGAGGTGCGCAAGTGTCGTTGCGTTCGCTGTGCACCGCACGCGACGCCGCCGCGTTAATGCAGCAGACAATCGTGATATCGACGTTTCGACGTATCAGACCTTGAAAAGCCGCGTGCGCGGCCGTATCTGGAGGGCAGACGAGGGAAACAGGAGCACGGTGACGCCACAACCCGGGCCAGCCGAATCACCCACGATTTCAGCGAGGTTCGCCATGCAAACGATGATCTACGACTCGGACGCGTTCTGCGTCCTGCAGCTCGACTGGGACCGGCCGGACGCGGTCGACGGTGCGCAGCCCCGGCACGGCGGCTTCGAAATCGTCGACAAGTTCGCGCGCAAGGAAATCTTCATCGAGGGGCGCATCGCCGACGGCTTCCGCGAACGTGTGCAGCACCTGATGGAAGGCTCGCCGAGCACCGACGACATCGACGAATTCCTCGACAGCTTCTCGTCCTTGTCGCGCCAGAACCTGCACGCTCACTGACGGGCTGCGTCGGCATGGCCCTGCGCGTGGGTCTCGCCGGCCAGCGCGACACACACTGCCGCGACCAGCACCCACGCCAGCAGCACGCCGAACGCCGCCTGGAACGCGAACAGGTCGTACAAGCGCACGCTGCCCACGGCGCGGCCGCGCCACAGCGCGTCGAGCACCCAGCCCAGCAAGGGCAGCTGCACCAGCGCTCCCACCATCACGCCGGTGTTGTGCACCCCGGTGGCGGTGCCGGCCAATCGCGCCGGCACCGACTCCTTGGCCCAGGCGAAGCCGACCACCATCGCCCCTGAACCGAGCGCGCTGGCCAGCAGCAACCCCAGCAGCGGCGCGGTCGGCGCCAGCGGCCACAGCGTCAATTGCGCGAAGCCGAGCAGGGTCAACAGCGCTCCGATCAGATACGGCAGCTTGCGCCGCCGCAGCCGGTCCGACAGACGCCCCCAGAACACGCCGCCGAGCGAGAACGCCACCAGCATCGCCGCGATCACCCACGACGCCTGCGCCGCGCTCAGGCCGCGCTGCTGCACCAGGAACGGCGTGCCCCACAGCGTGGTGAAGGTCAGGAAGGCGCCGCATACGCCGCTGGGCGCGACGAACAGCAGCGCGGTGTTGCGCCAGTGCCAGACCGCGCGCAGGCCGCGCCACACTTCGGCGCTGCCGTGCGGGGCGCGCGGCGGCAGCCAGTCGCGCCAGCCGCCCTCGTGCGGCGCATTGCGGATCACCCGCCACGCCAGCAGCGACAGCACCAGGCATGCGGCGCCCACCGCCGCCAGCGACGCACGCCAGCCCCAGGCCCGGCTCATCGCCAGCAGCGGCGCCTGCGCCAGCACCGCGCCCAGCGTGCCGACCGACAAGGACAGCCCCGACATCGTGCCGAACACGCGCGGCGCGAACCAGCGCGCCGAAATCTCCAGCAGCGACACCCAGGCCACGCCGTGGCCCAGCCCGATCAGTCCGCGCGCGCACAGCGCCACCGCCAGGTTGGGGGCGGCCGCGAACAGCAGCGTGCCCAGCCCGGTGACCGCCGTGCCGAACACGATCAGCGCCTTCGGCCCCCAGCGGTCGTTGGCGATTCCCGTGGGAATTTGCGAGGCGGCGTAGAAATAGAAATAGAACGATGCCAGATTGCCCAGCTGCGCCGCATTGAGCCCGAAATCGCGCATCAGCGGCACATTCAGCACGCCCGGCGTCACGCGCAGGAAGAAACCGGCCATATAGGCCGCGGCCGCCAGCGCCCACATGGCCAGCGCCGTTTGCAGCGGCGGATGCGAAGGTTCGGTGGCGTCGGACATCGTGTCGATCGTGGATATCGGAATCTTGACGGGATGCTTTCAATTGGACCACGTGGATCCTTGTCTTGTGTCAAAGTCCATGGCCAAACTATCCATAGACTGAACGCTATGGATCTCGCTGCTTCTTCCTCCTCCGTGTCGCTGGCGCCCCCCGGGCAAATGCGCGCGCAGCAGTTGCGCGGGCGTTCAGGCGAGCTTGCCGTGCGCGTGCTCAAGGCGATGGCGCATCGCGAGCGGCTTTCGATCCTGTGCCTGCTGATGGACGGCGCCATGTGCGTGCGCGACCTCGAGCGCGGCGTGGGCATGCGCCAGGCCGCGCTGTCGCAGCAACTGTCGCGGCTGCGCGCCGAGAACATCGTCGACGCCGAACGACAGGGCCGTTTCATGCTCTATCGCATCAAGACGCCGCAAGTGATGGCGGTGGTTCGCGCCCTGTGCAGCGAACTGAGCAACTGAGCGCGCCTCAACGTCCGCCGCGCACACCCAGATAGGCCGCGACCGCGCCGATCAGCGTCGGCACGGCCCAGTTCCAGCGCGCACGCCATGCACCCGGCGCACCGCGCGGCGCGCGCTCGGCAAAGCGCGCGAAGAACGCCTCGATGCCCGCACGCAACGCCGCGTTGATCGGCGCCGGTTCCAGCGCAACCAGAACGCCGCCGGTCTCGACCTCGGCCTGGTAGCGCAGGCTGCAGCCGCGTCGACCGAGCGGCTGCAAGGCCACGAGCAGCCGCACCACGCCAAAGCCCGCATTGCCGGCATTGCCTTCCACCGTCAGCAGGCAGCGCTGCGGGGCCTGCCGTGCGTCGACCCGCAACACCCCGCTCACGCGCAAGGCCTCGCCGCCGAAATCGACGCGCTGACGCAGCTCGAATCCACCGTCGGCGCGCGGCGCCAGCGACGCACGCGGCGACAGGCACGCGGCCAGCACCGGGGCCGACTGCAGCGCGGCGGCGACCGCACCGGGGCTCAAGGGTATGCGGCAATGGCCATCGAAGTCCAAGGCTGCCTCGCGCGTACTCTCGTACTCTGACTCGGAGCGCGCGGCACGCCCGGGAAATTCCAGGCCGCCGCGCGGGTTTGCAGCCCTTCTTGTAGATCGGCCGCGACTCGCCCACAACAGGCAAAACCCTGTTCGCGCGGCGCCACCGGCGGTACAGTTGACGCATGGGCATGAACATCGTGATTCTCGACGACTACCAGGACGCGGTGCGCAAGCTCGGCTGCTTCGCACGCCTCGCCGGCCACGACGTCAAGGTGTTCAACAACAACGTCAAGGGCGCAGGGCAGCTCGCGGTGCGGCTGCGCGACGCCCAGGCGGTGGTGCTGAACCGCGAGCGCACCGCGCTGAGCCGCGCGGTGCTGGAGAAATGCCCCAGGCTGCGGCTGGTGGCGCAGATCGGCCCCGTCGGCCCGCACCTCGACATCGACGCCTGCACCCGGCTGGGCATCGGCGTCGTCGCCGGCAGCACCGACCCGCAGCCGACCGCCGAGTTCACCTGGGCGCTGGTGATGAGCGCCACGCGCCGCATCCCGCAATACGTGGCCAGCCTGAAGCAGGGCGCCTGGCAGCAATCGGGGCTGAAGTCGCAGGCGATGCCGGTCAACTTCGGCCTCGGCACGCGCCTGGCCGGCAAGACGCTGGGCATCTGGGGCTACGGCCGCATCGGCCGCATCGTCGCCGGCTACGGCCGCGCATTCGGCATGCACGTGGTGATCTGGGGCGGCGAGGGCTCGCGTCGCGCGGCGCTCGAGGACGGGTTCGACGTCGCCGAATCGCGTGACGCACTGTTCGCCGACAGCGACGTGCTGACGCTGCACCTGCGCCTCAGCGAGGCCACGCGCGGCATCGTCACGCTGGCCGATCTGTCGCGCATGAAGCCGCACGCGGTGCTGGTCAACACCGCACGCGCCGAACTGATCGCGCCCGACGCGCTGGTGGCCGCGCTGAACCGCGGGCGCCCGGGAATCGCCGCGGTCGACGTCTTCGAGTCGGAGCCGATCATGCGCGGCAACCCGCTGCTGCGCCTGGAGAACGCGATCTGCACGCCCCACATCGGCTACGTGGAATTCGAGCACTACGAACATCTGTTCGCACAGGCCTTCGACGCGATCGCCCGCTTCGCCGGCGGCGACACGTCCGGGCTGGTCAACCCGCTCGCGCTCGAGCGACTGCGCAGCTGAGTCGGCCGCGGCGGCTTGCTGCGCGGCGGTCTACTTGCCGATGCAGAAGCGGCCGAAGATGTCACCCAGCAGTTCGTCGGCGCTGACTTCGCCGGTGATCGTCATCAGCGCCGCGTGCGCCAACCGCAGTTCCTCGGCGAGCAGCTCGAGGCGCTCGTCGGCGAGTTGGCCGGCGGCCGCGCGCAGGTGCTCGCCGGCGTCGCGCAGCGCCTGCACGTGGCGCGTGCGCGCGAGAAACACGCCGTCGGGCAGCGCCTGCCAGCCGCAGGCCTGCAGCAGCGCCGCGCGCAGCGCGTCGAGGCCGCCGCCGCCGCGCGCCGACAGCAGCAGTCCGCCGGCGTCGCGCCAGCCCTGAGCCGCGGCGAAGGCGTCGCGCCGCGCCGGCGCGTCGGCGCAGGCGTCGACCTTGTTCCACAGATGCAGCGGCGCGAC
>JAKAHP010000099.1 GCA_021825505.1 Pseudomonadota bacterium | reverse complement strand
CGAGAACAGCATGCTGATCATCGCCGGATCGCTGGTCGGCTCCAGCGGCGCGATCCTGTCGTACATCATGTGCCGCGCGATGAACCGCTCGTTCTTCAACGTGATCCTCGGCGGCTTCGGCGCAGCCCCGGGCGCCGAGGCTGCCGCGGGCGGCGCGCAGCGCAGCGCCAAGTCGGGCAGCCCCGACGACGCCGCGTACATCCTGGGCAATGCCGAGAGCGTGATCATCGTGCCCGGCTACGGCCTTGCGGTGGCGCGCGCGCAGCATGCGCTGAAGGAGCTGGCGCTCAAGCTCGGCGAGCGCGGTGTCAGCGTCAAATATGCGATCCATCCGGTGGCGGGTCGCATGCCCGGGCATATGAACGTGCTGCTGGCCGAGGCCGAAGTGCCCTACGACCAGGTGTTCGAAATGGACGACATCAACCCCGAGTTCGCGCAGGCCGATGTTGCGGTCGTGCTTGGGGCCAACGACGTCGTCAACCCGGCGGCGCGCAACGATCCGAACTCGCCGATCGCCGGCATGCCGATCCTCGATGCCTGGCGCGCCAAGACGGTGATCGTCAACAAACGCTCGATGGCCACCGGCTATGCGGGTCTCGATAATGATCTGTTCTACATGGATAAAACCATGATGGTGTTCGGCGACGCCAAAAAGGTGATCGAGGACATCACCAAGGCCGTCGAATAGAGCAGGGCAGCTTGATCTGAAAAGGGGCCGCCGTCGTGCGGTCTTTTTTCATGCCCGGAATTTCGATTATGATGCGGCCTGCGAGTTCGCGTACCCATTAACGCCGGAGGCCACCATGTCGTCTTATAAGGAACTGCTCAACCAAATCGAGGCACTCAAGCAGCAAGCCGAGTCCCAGCGCAAGGCCGAGATTGCAAGCGTCGTCGCCGATATTCGGGCCAAAATGCAGGAGTACGGCATCACGGTGGCCGATCTGGGCAGCGCCCGCAGCTCGCGCACGAAGGGCACGACGGTGGCCGCGAAATACCGCCACCCGCAGAGCGGCGACACCTGGACCGGGCGCGGCAAGATGCCCAAGTGGCTGCAGGCCGAAGTTGCCACCGGAAAGCAGAAGGAAGATTTCCTGATTGTTTGAGCACGCGTCGGCGCCGTCGGCGCATCTTCCCTAGAATGGGCGGGTTACTCCCAAGAACCCGCCCGATGGTCGCCGACACATCCCAGCCCCTGGTCGAATTCGACGCCGTCGATTTCGCCTACGGCGCGCGCCCCGTGCTCGGCGCGGTCACGCTGCGCGTGATGCCCGGCGAGGTCGTCGCGGTGATGGGGGCCTCAGGCGGCGGCAAGACGACGACGCTGCGTCTGATCGGAGGCCAGTTGCGCGCCAGCGCGGGCGTCGTGCGCTTCGATGGCCGCGACGTCGGTCGCATGAGCCACGCCGAGCTTTACGCGGCGCGCCGCCGAATGGGCATGTTGTTCCAGATGGGCGCGCTTTTCACCGACCTCAGCGTGTTCGACAACGTCGCTTTTCCGCTGCGCGAACATACTGATCTGCCCGCGTCGATGATCCGCGATCTGGTGCTGATGAAGCTCAATGCGGTCGGCTTGCGCGGCGCGCGCGATCTCTACCCCAGCGAGTTGTCCGGCGGCATGGCGCGGCGCGTGGCGATGGCGCGCGCGGTCGCGCTCGATCCTGCGCTGGTGATGTACGACGAGCCGTTTGCCGGGCTCGATCCGATCGCGCTGGGCATTTCGGCGCGCCTGATCCGCGACCTCAACGATGCGCTGGGCCTGACCAGCATCATCGTTTCGCACGACGTCGAGGAAACCTTCGGCATTGCCGATCGCGTGTTCGTGCTCGGCAACGGCACGCTGATCGCGGCCGGCACGCCCGAGGAGCTGCGCGCCAGCGACGACGCGCTGGTGCGTCAGTTCGTGCGCGGCGAGCCCGACGGCCCGGTACGTTTTCACTACCCGGCAGCCGACGTCGCCAGCGATCTGCTAGGAGCGCGCTCGTGAACGCGCTCGTCGCCCTGCTCGCCGGCATCGGCGCGCGCACCCGTCGCGTGCTCGCCGACCTCGGCTACGGGCTGCGCTTGTTCCTGCGCCTGGCGCTGTTGCTGCCCGGCGCGTTGCGGCGGCTGCAGCTGGTGCTGCAGCAGGTGTTCTTCCTCGGCAACTATTCGCTGTCGATCATTGCGGTGTCCGGGCTGTTCGTCGGCTTCGTGCTCGGGTTGCAGGGCTATTACACGCTGGCGCGCTATGGCGCGGCCAATTCGCTGGGGCTGGTGGTGGCGCTGTCGCTGGTGCGCGAGCTCGGCCCGGTGGTGACCGCGCTGCTGTTCGCGGGGCGCGCCGGAACCTCGCTGACCGCCGAGATCGGCTTGATGAAGGCCGGCGAGCAGCTCGCGGCGATGGAAATGATGGCGGTCGATCCGATCGCGCGCGTGCTGGCACCGCGCATGGCTGCCGGCATCATCGCGATGCCGCTGCTGGCCGCGGTGTTCAGCGCGGTGGGCATCATCGGCGGCTACGTCGTCGGCGTGCTGCTGATCGGTGTCGACTCCGGCGCGTTCTGGTCACAGATGCAGAGCGGCGTCGACGTGTTCAACGATGTCGGCAACGGCGTGATCAAGAGCGTGGTGTTCGGCGTGGCCGTCACCTTCATCGCGCTGTACCAGGGCTGGCGCTCGCAACCGACGCCCGAGGGGGTTTCGCGTGCGACCACGCGTACCGTGGTCGTGGCGTCCCTGACGGTGCTCGGTCTGGATTTCATATTGACCGCGCTGATGTTCAGCACTTGAGAGAACCGGTCGGTCGGGAGGCACTATGCAAAGCAAATGGATCGACGCCTGGGTCGGGCTGTTCGTCGTCATCGGCGCCGCGGCGCTGCTGTTTCTGGCGCTGAAGGCGGGCAACTTGCTGAGCCTGAATTTCGCGCCGACCTACGATGTGGTCGCCCAGTTCAACAATATCGGCGGGCTCAAACCCGACGCGCCGGTGAAGAGCGCCGGCGTGGTGGTCGGGCGCGTCGCGCGCATCGGTTTCGACAACAATACCTTCGAGGCGAACGTCACGCTGGCCCTGGACAAGCGCTTCCAGTTTCCCACCGACACCTCGGCCAAGATCCTGACGTCGGGGTTGCTCGGCGACCAGTACATCGGTCTGGACCCGGGCGGCTCCGAGAAGAACCTGCGCAATGGCGACCGCATCCAGAACACGCAATCGGCGATCGTGCTGGAAAATCTGATCGGCCAATTCCTCTTCAACAAGGCAGCGTCGAGCGGCGCCGCCAAATGATCCCTCGTATTCCCATGCTGCATTCTCCTCGCTGGCGTTTCCTGGTGCTCGGTGCCGCGCTGCTGTTCGGCGGCTGCGCGAGCGCGCCGCACGCGGCCGATCCGAAGGATCCGTTGCAGCCCTACAACCGTGCGATGTTCGGCTTCAACGAAAAGCTCGACAAGGCCGTCATGCGCCCGGTCGCCGTCGCCTACAAGAACGTCACGCCGACGCC
Source organism: Pseudomonadota bacterium (assembly GCA_021825505.1). Classification (GTDB taxonomy): domain Bacteria; phylum Pseudomonadota; class Gammaproteobacteria; order Burkholderiales; family Burkholderiaceae_C; genus Thiomonas_A. The sequence continues at coordinate 6,020 of JAKAHP010000099.1, read as the reverse complement.
GGTGCGCCGCGGCGTCGGCAATTTCTTCCGCAACCTCGGTGACGCCTGGTCGGCGGTCAACGATGTGCTGCAGTTGCACGTCGGTTACGCCGCCGACGACATCCTGCGCGTCGAAGTGAACACCTTCTTCGGCCTTGGCGGCACCATCGACATCGCCAGCGAAATGGGCCTGTATCGCCACCCGAACGACTTCGGACTGACGCTGGCCCGCTACGGTATCGGCTCCGGGCCGTATTTCGTGCTGCCGGTGCTGGGGCCGAGCACGGTGCGCGACAGCGGCGGCACGGTGGTCGACGACTATCTGTACGCGCCCCTGCCGCATCTGACGAGCGACGTGGCGCTGCGTAACAGCGCCACCGCACTCGACCTGGTGCAGCACCGCGCGTCGCTGCTGGCGACCACCGACCTGCTTGAGAGCATCGCGATCGACCCCTATGTGTTCACGCGCGACGCTTACCTGCAGCGGCGCGATGCGCGGGTACACGCGGTTCGTTCGCTTGGCGTACTGACGGCGCCTGACGCCGCCGGCGGCGAATGACGCCGCCTTGACTGGAGAATGTGATGCACAAGTCTTTGCGATTCGTATTTCCCATCGCCGCGTTCGCGCTGCTGGCGCCGGCCGCGTCGGCCTCGGCCGCCGCGGCGCCCAGCGCGGCGGTCGCTGCCGACACCTCGCCGGTGCAGGTGGTGCGCCAACTGACCGATTCGGTGATGCACGCGGTGCAGGCCGATCCGGCGCTGCGCGCCGGCGACCCGCAGAAGATCGCGCAGATGGTCGAAACCAAGATCCTGCCCTTCGTCGACTTCCGCGAGATGACCGCTTCGGCCGTCGGGCGCTACTGGCGCCAGGCCACCCCGCAGCAGAAGACGCAGCTGGAGGCGCAATTCAAGCAGCTCCTGATCCACACCTATGCCGGCGCGGTCAAGCGCGTGCGCGATCAACAGGTGCGCTTCCTGCCGCTGCGCAGCGATCCCAACGCAAGCAATGTGGTCGTGCGCACCCGCGTCATCGACCAGGGCGACGTCGTGCAGATCGACTATCGGATGCTCAAGTCCGAGGCTGGCGTGTGGAAGATCTCCGACGTCAACGTGATGGGCGTCTGGCTGGTCGACAACTACCGTGGTGTGTTCGCGCAGGAAATCGGCCAGAAGGGAGTGGACGGCTTGATCAAGACGCTCGAGCAGCGCAACCAGGCGCTGGCGTCGGGCTCGGCGCAGTGACCATGGTCGACGCGTGCTACGCGCTGCCCGCCCGGGTCACGCTGGGTGAGGCCGCCGCGGTGCGCGCGCAGGCGCTGGCCGCGTTGCGCGCCGCCGCGCCGCAGGGGCCTTGGGAAGTCGACTCCGGCGCGCTTGCCGCGTTCGATTCGTCGTGTCTGGCGCTGCTGCTCGAGCTGCGCCGCGCCGTCGCCGTGCTGCGCCTGCGCGCCGTGCCGCCACGACTGGTGCAACTCGCGCGCGCCTACGGGGTGGAGTTCGTCATCGATGGTTGATGCGGTGCGCTTCGACGGCGTGGTCAAGCGCTTCGGCGCTCACGCCGCGGTCGACGGCGTCGACTTCGGCATCGCCGAAGGCGAATTCTTCGCGCTGCTCGGCGCCAACGGCGCCGGCAAGACGACGCTGATCAGCATGCTGGCCGGCCTTGCGCGGCCCAGCGCCGGCACCATCCGGGTGCTGGGCGTCGACGTCGTGGCCGAGCCGCTGCGTGCGCGCCGCCTGCTCGGCGTGGTGCCGCAGGAGCTGGTGTTCGACCCCTTCTTCACGGTGCGCGAGGCGCTGCGCCAGCAGTCGGGCTATTTCGGCCTGGGGCGCAACGACGCGTGGATCGACGAGCTGCTGCACCATCTGGGCCTGGGCGCGCAGGCCGAGCAGAACATGCGCACGCTGTCGGGCGGCATGAAGCGGCGCGTGATGGTGGCGCAGGCGCTGGTGCACCGGCCGCCGGTGATCGTGCTCGACGAACCCACCGCCGGGGTCGACGTCGAGCTGCGCCAGAGTCTGTGGCAGTTCATCACCGGCCTGAACGCCCAGGGCCACACCGTGCTGCTGACCACGCACTATCTCGAGGAGGCCGAAACGCTGTGCAGCCGCATCGGCATGCTCAAGCTCGGTCGTCTGGTCGCGCTCGACAGGACGCACGAGCTGCTGGCGCGCTTCGCGTCGACCCAGCTGCTGTTCCGCGTCGTGCGCGGCGCGCCGCCGGCGTCGCTGGCGTGCAAGGCCGAGGGAGCGCGACTGGCCTGTACGGTGCGTGACGCCGCGCAGGTCGAGGCCGTGCTCGGCGCGCTGCGCGAGGCCGGCTGCGAGATCGACGAGCTCGAAGTGCGGCGCGCCGACCTCGAGGACGCCTTCCTGCAGCTCGCCGGCCGCGGCAGCGCGCACGCCGACGTCAGGGAGGCGGCATGAGTTTTACGCACGCGGCGCAGGGCGGCGGGGGGCAGGACACGCGCTACTGGAGCGGCGGCGTGTGGTCGCTGCTGCGCAAGGAAGTGCTGCGCTTCTGGAAGGTCGGGCTGCAGACGCTGGGTGCGCCGATGATCAGCAGCCTGCTGTATCTGCTGATTTTCTCGCATGCGATGTCAGGTCACATGCGCATGTTCGGGCGCGTGCCTTACACCAGCTTCCTGATCCCGGGGCTGGCGATGATGAGCGTGCTGCAGAACGCCTTCGCCAACACGTCCTCGTCGCTGATCCAGTCGAAGATCACCGGCAATCTGGTGTTCATGCTGCTGTCGCCGCTTCGTGCCGGCGAGATGTTCATCGGCTACGTCGGTGCCTCGGTGGCGCGCGGCCTCGGGGTCGGCGCCAGCCTGCTCGTGGTGGCGTGGGTATTTGTGCCCTTGCAGTGGACGCATCCGCTGTGGATCGTCGTGTTCGCGCTGCTCGGTGCGTCGATGCTCGGCGCGCTCGGCCTGATCGCAGGCATCTGGGCCGAGAAATTCGACCAGATGGCTGCGTTCCAGAACTTCCTGATCGTGCCGGCGACCTTCCTTTCCGGTGTGTTCTACTCGGTCAACGCGTTGCCGCCGTTCTGGATGGCGGCCTCGCACCTCAACCCCTTTTTCTACCTGGTCGACGGTTTCCGCTACGGTTTCTTCGGCGCGTCGGACGTGTCCCCGTGGCTGTCGCTGCTCGCCGCTTTGCTCGGCAACGCGGTGTGCGGGGGCATTGCGCTGAACTGGCTGCACCGGGGCTACAAACTGCGTTATTGAAGCGATGGACACGACCCCTCCGACCCCCGCACAGCTGCGCGACCTGATCGCCGCCGGGCTCGAATGCACCCGGCTCGAGGTCGACGGCGACGGCCGCCACTATTTCGCCACCATCGTCAGCCCCGCGTTCGCCGGGCTGAACCGGCTGGCGCGGCATCGTCTGGTGTATGGCGTGCTTGGCGAGCGCATGCGCGAGCAGGTGCACGCGCTGTCGATGCGCACCTACGCTCCGGGCGAAGCGATCGCCGACTGATACACCCCCGTTTTCATGGACAAACTTCGTATCCACGGCCAGCAGCCGCTGCGCGGCGAGGTCCGCGCCAGCGGCGCGAAGAACGCGGCGCTGCCGGAAATGGCCGCCAGCCTGCTCACGGCGCAGCCGCTCGAGCTCGACAACGTGCCGCAATTGATGGACGTGCGCACGCTGGGCGCGCTGCTCGGCGGCATGGGCGTGAGCGTGGCGCGCGACGGCGCGCGCGTGCGCCTGCAGGCCGATGCGGTGCACGACTGCGTCGCCCCCTACGAGCGCGTGAAGACCATGCGCGCCAGCATCCTCGTGCTCGGACCGCTGCTGGCGCGCTTCGGCCACGCGCGCGTGAGCCTGCCCGGCGGCTGCGCGATCGGCGCGCGCCCGGTCGACCAGCACGTCAAGGGCTTGCAGCTGCTCGGTGCCAAGGTCGACATCGAGCACGGCGACATCGTCGCCAGCGTGCCCGACGGCCGGCTGCGCGGCGCGCGCATCACCACCGACATGATCACCGTCACCGGCACCGAGAACCTGATGATGGCGGCGGCGCTGGCCTACGGCGAGACCGTGCTGGAGAACGCCGCGCAGGAGCCCGAGGTCGCCGATCTGGCCGCGCTGCTCACGCGCATGGGCGCGCGCATCGAGGGCGCCGGCAGCTCGCGCATCCGCATCGAAGGCGTCGCCGAGCTCGGCGGTGCCCGGCACCGCGTGGTGCCCGACCGCATCGAGGCCGGAACCTTCCTGTGCGCGGCGCTGGCCACGCGCGGCGACGTCGTCGTGCGCGACTGCGTGCCGCGCCACCTCGACGCGCTGCTCGACAAGCTGCGCGAAGCCGGTGCCACCCTCGAATGCGGCGACGACTGGGTGCGCGTGCGCGCCGACGCGCTGCCCGCGGGGCGCCCGCGCGCGGTGTCGGTGCGCACCGGCGAATACCCCGGCTTCGCCACCGACATGCAGGCCCAGTTCATGGCGGTGGACTGCGTCGCGCAAGGCGCGGCGACGCTGACCGAGACCATTTTCGAGAACCGCTTCATGCACGTGCAGGAGCTGGTGCGGCTGGGCGCCAACATCACGATCGAAGGCAATACCTGCGTCGTGCAGGGCGTCGAGCGGCTGTCGGGCGCCACCGTGATGGCGACCGACCTGCGTGCCTCGGCCGGCCTGGTCATCGCCGGGCTGGCCGCCGAAGGCACCACGCTGATCGAGCGCATCTACCACCTGGACCGCGGCTACGAGGCCATCGAGCACAAGCTCGGCGCCCTGGGCGCGCGCATCGAGCGACTGCGCGACTGACAAGCTCGCGCGCATCCGACAAGACCCCATCATGCTGACTCTCGCGCTGTCCAAGGGCCGCATCTTCGACGACACGCTGCCGCTGCTGGCGCGTGCCGGCATCACCGTGACCGAGGATCCCGAGGCCACGCGCAAGCTGATCCTGCCGACCAACCGCGACGACCTGCGCGTGGTGCTGGTGCGCGCCAGCGACGTTCCGACCTATGTGCGCTACGGCGGCGCCGACTTCGGCGTGGCCGGGCTCGACGTGCTGCTCGAGGCCGACGCCACGCTCGGCGGCGACGGCCTGTACCGACCGCTCGACCTGGGCATCGCGCGCTGCCGGCTGGCGGTGGCCACGCGCGCCGATTTCGATTACGCGCAGCGCGTGCGCCAGGGCGCGCGCCTGCGCGTGGCGACCAAGTACGTGCACCTGGCGCGCGAGCACTTCGCCGCCAAGGGCGTGCACGTCGACCTGGTCAAGCTGTACGGCTCGATGGAGCTGGCGCCGCTGATCGGCATGGCCGACGCCATCGTCGACCTCGTCTCCAGCGGCGGCACGCTGAAGGCCAACGGCCTGGTCGAGGTCGAGCGCATCATGGACATCTCGTCGCGCCTGATCGTCAACCAGGCCAGCTACAAGACGCGCGCCGCGCAGCTGCGCCCGCTGGTCGACGCGCTGCGCGCGGCGGTCGCCGCCCAACCGGAGAACGCCCGATGAACGTCCCCCTGCAAATGCGTCGGCTCGACACCGCGGCGGCCGACTTCGACGCCGCGTTCGACGCGTTGTTCGCGCGCATGGCCGAGGAGACCGCCGAGATCGACACGCGCGCCGGCGCCATCGTCGACGACGTGCGCCGGCGCGGCGACGCCGCGGTGCTCGAATACACCGCTCGTTTCGACCGCGTCGACGCGGCCGACGTGGTCGCGCTGGAAATCAGCCAGGACGACTTGCAGCGTGCGCAGCATGAGATCCCCGCCGAGCAGCGCGACGCGCTGGTCGAGTCGGCCGCGCGGGTGCGCGACTATCACCAGCGCCAGATGGAGCAGGTCGGGCGCAGCTGGGAGTATCGCGACGCCGACGGCACGCTGCTCGGGCAGAAGGTCACCGCGCTCGACCGCGTCGGCATCTACGTGCCCGGCGGCAAGGCCGCGTACCCGTCGTCGGTGCTGATGAACGCCATTCCGGCGCATGTCGCCGGCGTCGGCGAGATCGTGATGGTCGTGCCCACGCCCGGCGGCGAGCGCAACCCGCTGGTGCTGGCCGCGGCCGCGGTCGCCGGCGTCAG
>JAKAHP010000098.1 GCA_021825505.1 Pseudomonadota bacterium | reverse complement strand
TCATCGGGGTCAGCACCAGCGTGAAGTAGTAGGTGAAGAAGTCGTAGGAGCGCGCCAGCGCGGTGACGATCAGCCCCAGCGCCGCGAACAGCATGCCGACCAGCGCCAGCAGCGGCAGCGCCAGCAGCAGCGTGGGCGCGCGGCTGATGTCGAGCGCGGCGACGATGGCGATCATGGCCGCGCCGCTGAGCAGCGCCTTGCTCGCGGCCCACAGCAGTTCACCGAGCAGCACGTCGTCGAGCCCAGTGGCGGTGAGCAGGATCGCGTCCCAGGTCTTCTGCACGTGCATGCGCGAGAACGCCGAGAACAGCGCCTCGAAACTCGCCGCGGTCATCACGCTCATGCTGACCGTGCCCGAGGCCAGGAACAGGATGTAGGGCACGCCGCCGACGCTGCCGACCAGCGAGCCCACGCCCCAGCCGAACGCGGCCAGTTGCAGCAAGGGATCGGCGATATTGCCCAGCAGACTGGGCAGCGCCAGCTTGCGCCACACCAGCGCGTTGCGCCGCCACACCGGGAAGAAGCGCCAGCGCGGCAACGCCTGGATCGCCGCGGGCGGCGCCGCGGTGGCCGGGGTGGTGGGGGTGGTGGGGGTGGTCGACGCCATCGGGGTTCAGTCGCGCAGTTGGCGCCCGGTCAATTTGAGGAACACATCCTCCAGATTGCCCGCGCGCTGCAGCACGCGCAAGCCCTGCGCCTGCAGCGGCGCCAGCGCGGCCAGCAGCGGCGGCGCGTCGAGCGCATAGGCGAACAGCGTATCGCCGCTGCGCTCGATGCGCCGGGCAAGCGGCGCGCACAGCTGCGCGGCCTCGTCCAGCGGCGCACCGTACATCTCGACCACGGTCGGTTCGCAGTGGCGCGCGATCAAGGCCAGCGGCGTGTCCTCGTCGAGCCGACGCCCGTGGTCGAGCACCATCACGCGCTGGCACAGACGCTCGGCCTCGTCCATGAAATGCGTCGTCAGCACGATCGCCTTGCCGGCGCCGAGCAGCGACTTCAGACGATCCCAGATCAGATGGCGGGCCTGCGGGTCGAGCCCGGTGGTGGGCTCGTCGAGGAATACCAGCGCCGGATCGTGCACCAGCGCGCGCGCCAGGCTCAGGCGCCGCTTCATGCCGCCCGACAGGTCGGCGATGCGCGCGTGCTCGCGCCCCTGCAGCGCGGCGAACTCGATCAGCGACGGGATGCGCGCGCGCAGCGTCGCGTCGTGCAGTCCGAAATAGCGGCCGTAGACCAGCAGGTTCTCGGTGACGGTGAAATCCGGGTCGAGCGTGTCGAACTGGGTGACGACGCCCACGCTCATGCGCGCCGCCGCGGCCTGCCGCGGCACGCTGCAGCCCATCAGTTCGATGCGCCCGGCGTCGGGCGTGGCCAGGCCCAGGCACAGCCTGATCGTGGTCGTCTTGCCGGCCCCGTTGGGGCCGATCAGGCCGAAGCATTCGCCGCGGCCGACGCTGAAATCGAGGCCGCGCACGACTTCCGCGTCGCCGTAGCGCTTGCACAGTCCGCTTACTTCGAGCAGCGGGGCATCCATCGGTGAACTCGAGCGGGGTGGCACAGATGAAAAAGCCCGCCGGCGACCTTTCCGGGTCGGCAGCGGGCCCACGTGGCGCAACGACGCTTATTCGGCGGCCTTGGCTTCGGTGGCTTCGACTTCCGGACGGTCGACGAGTTCAACCAGCGCCATCGGCGCGTTGTCGCCGACGCGGTAGCCGAACTTCAGGATGCGGGTGTAACCGCCCGGGCGCGTCTTGTAGCGCTCGCCCAGTTCGCCGAACAGCTTGACCACCGAGTCGCGGTCGCGCAGGCGATCGAACGCCAGGCGGCGATTCGCCAGCGTCGGCTTCTTGCCCAGGGTGATCAGCGGCTCGACGACGCGGCGCAGTTCCTTGGCCTTGGGCAGCGTGGTCTTGATGGCTTCGTGGGCGATCAGCGAGTTCGCCATATTGCGCAGCATCGCGAGCCGGTGGCTCGAGGTGCGGTTCAGCTTGCGCAGTCCGTGTCCGTGACGCATGGTGCTTTCCTTTCGTTATCTCGAGCCAGCCGTGTCAGGTACTGGCCCTCGCACAAGAAGTCGCGACGCGCGCCGCGCCGCGACCGGGGAACCGGGCCCACCAAGGACCCGGTCAAATCGTCGTCGCTCAGGCGCCGCGGCCCTCGAGCTCGGCCGGCGGCCAGCTCTCGAGCTTCATGCCCAGCGTCAGGCCGCGCGCGGCCAGCACTTCCTTGATTTCGTTGAGCGACTTGCGGCCCAGGTTCGGCGTCTTCAGCAGCTCGGTCTCGCTGCGCTGGATCAGGTCGCCGATGTAGTAGATGTTCTCGGCCTTCAGGCAGTTGGCCGAACGCACCGTCAGCTCCAGGTCGTCGACCGGACGCAGCAGGATCGGGTCGAACTGCTGGCTGGCCGCCGACGCGCCCGATTCCAGCGTCTTCTCGGCGCCTTCCAGGCTGGCGAACACGGTCAGTTGCTCGACCAGGATGCGCGCCGACGTGCGGATCGCTTCCTCGGCGCTGACCGAGCCGTTGGTCTCGATCTCCATCACCAGCTTGTCGAGGTCGGTGCGCTGCTCGACGCGCGCATTCTCGACAGCGTAGCTGACCCGGCGCACCGGCGAGAACGACGCGTCGAGCACGATGCGTCCGATCGTCTTGCCGCCTTCGTCGGCGTAGCGACGCAGGTTGCCGGGAACGTAGCCGCGGCCCTTCTCGACCTTGATCTGCATGTCGAGCTTGCCCTGTTGCGACAGGTGGGCGATGACGTGCTCGGGGTTGATGATCTCGACGTCGTGCGGGGTCTGGATGTCGGCGGCGGTGACGACACCCTCGCCTTCCTTGCGCAGCGACAGCGTGACCTCGTCACGATTGTGCAGCTTGAACACCACGCCCTTGAGGTTCAGCAGCACGGCGATCACGTCTTCCTGCAGACCGTCGACCACCGAGTACTCGTGCAGCACGCCGTTGATGCTGACTTCGGTCGGCGCATAACCGACCAGCGACGACAGCAGCACGCGGCGCAGCGCGTTGCCCAGGGTGTGGCCGTAGCCGCGCTCGAACGGCTCGAGCGTGACTTTCGCGCGCAGCGGGCCGAGCGCCTCGACCAGGATGGATTTGGGACGCAGCAATGCGGTTTGCATGTTTTTCCTCTCAATACCCTCCGCTCGTTACGCGGATAAGGCTGATGGACAAATGGGCGCCCAAGGCGCCCACAGAATGGGCCCCGGACGTCGCCGGGGCCGCCAATTCAACGCGAATACAGTTCGACGATCAGCGACTCGTTGATGTCGCTGGCGAATTCGTCGCGATCCGGGGTCTTCTTGAACACGCCTTCCATCTTGGAAGCGTCGACCTGGACCCAGGCCGGGAACCCGTTGCCTTCGGCCAGCTTCAGCGCGTCGATCACGCGCAGCTGCTTCTTCGCCTTGTCGCGCACCGCGACGGTCTGGCCCGGCTTGACCAGCGCCGACGGGATGTCGAGCACGGCGCCGTCGACGACGATGCCGCGGTGGCCGACCAGCTGGCGCGCTTCGGCGCGGGTCGACGCGAAGCCCATGCGGTACACCACGTTGTCCAGGCGCGACTCGAGCAGGTTCAGCATGTTCACGCCGGTGTTGCCGCGGATCAGCTGGGCGCGCTCGTAGTTCAGGCGGAACTGCTTCTCGAGCAGGCCGTACATGCGCTTGACCTTCTGCTTCTCACGCAGCTGCACCGCGTAGTCGGATTGGCGCGAACCGCTGGTGCGGCCGTGCTGACCCGGCTTGGTGTCGAACTTGGCTTTCGAATCGATGCCGCGACGCGCGCTCTTGAGGAACAGGTCGCTGCCTTCGCGGCGGGAAAGTTTGGCCTTGGGGCCGAGATAACGTGCCACTTGTCGTGTCCTTGTCAGTCTGCCGCGGGCATCCCCGCGGGAGCCTGGAGCTCAATGCCCCAGGCAGTGGTCTTGCCGGAAAAGCTTCAGATGCGGCGGCGCTTCGGCGGGCGGCAGCCGTTGTGCGGAACGGGCGTCACGTCGGCGATCTGCACGACCTTGATGCCCAGGCCGTTGAGCGCGCGAACCGCGGACTCGCGCCCCGGGCCCGGGCCCTTGATGCGCACTTCGAGTTGCTTGATGCCGCACTCGATGGCCTGACGACCGGCGTTCTCGGCCGCGACCTGGGCCGCGAACGGGGTCGACTTGCGCGAGCCCTTGAAGCCCTGGCCGCCGCTCGAAGCCCACGACAGCGCATTGCCCTGACGGTCGGTGATCGTGATGATCGTGTTGTTGAACGACGCGTGCACGTGCGCGATGCCGTCCGCGACGTTCTTGCGGACCTTCTTGCGGCCGCGCTGCGCGGAGCCTTGGGTCGAACCTTTAGCCATGGTGGATGATTTCCTTCAGTGCTTACTTCTTCAGAGCCGCTGCGCCCTTGCGCGGACCCTTGCGGGTGCGGGCGTTGGTGCGGGTACGCTGGCCGCGCACCGGCAGACCGCGGCGGTGACGCATGCCGCGATAGCAGCCCAGGTCCATCAGACGCTTGATGTTGATCGACACCTCGCGGCGCAGATCGCCCTCGATCACGTACTGGCCGACCTGCTCGCGCACCTTCTCGAGCTCGGCGTCGGTGATGTCCTTGACCTTGGTCGCATAGGCGATGCCGGCCGCGTCGCAGATCTTGCGCGCGGTCGTGCGGCCGATGCCATAGATCGCAGTCAGGCCGATTTCGGCGTGCTGATGCGGCGGAATGTTGATACCGGCGATACGGGCCATTTGATTCCTCGGTTCAGATTGGGAGGCCTCAACCCTGGCGCTGCTTGTGGCGCGGGTCGGTGCAGATCACGCGCACGACACCGTTGCGACGGATGATCTTGCAATTACGGCACATCTTCTTGATGGACGCACTAACTTTCATCGTTTACCTCTTTTATTTGGCACGGAACACGATCCGCGCACGCGTCAAATCGTAGGGCGTCAGTTCGACGGTGACCTTGTCCCCCGGCAGAATGCGGATGTAATGCATGCGCATCTTGCCGGAGATATGTCCGAGCAACACGTGCCCGTTCTCCAACTTGACGCGGAACGTTGCATTCGGGAGATTTTCAACCACCTCCCCCTGCATCTGAATGACATCGTCCTTCGCCATGGGGTTCTTCGTCCTTCAACGCAACGTCATTCCGCCGCCTTTGAAGTTCGCCCGCTTGAGCAGCGCGTCGTACTGGTGGGACATCGCATAGGCCTGCACCTGGGCCATGAAGTCCATGGTCACGACGACGATGATCAGCAAGGATGTGCCACCGAAGTTAAACGGCACATTGTATTTCAGCACCAGGAACTCCGGCAGCAGACACACCAGCGTCACGTACAAGGCGCCCGCCAGCGTCAGCCGCATCAGGATCTTGTCGATGTATCGCGCGGTCTGGTCGCCGGGCCGGATGCCCGGAACGAAACCCCCGCTCTTCTTCAGGTTGTCTGCGGTCTCGCGGCTGTTGAACACCAGCGCGGTGTAGAAGAACGTGAAGAACACGATCGCCGCCGCGTACAGCGCGACGTAGACCGGCTGCCCCGGCGACAGCACCGCGGCGACGTCCTTCAGCCAGCCCATGTTCTTGTTCGAACCGAACCAGTTCACCGCGGTGGCCGGCAGCAGGATGATCGACGACGCGAAGATCGGCGGAATCACACCCGACATGTTCAGCTTCAGCGGCAGGTGCGAAGATTGCCCACCGTAGACCTTGTTGCCGACCTGGCGACGCGCGTAGTTGACCAGGATGCGGCGCTGACCGCGTTCGACGAACACGACGAACCAGGTCACCGCGATCACGATCGCGAACACGAACAGCGACACCAGGATGCTCATCGCACCGGTCTGCACCAGCGACAGCAAGCCGCCCAGCGCCGTCGGAAGACCCGACGCGATACCGGCGAAGATGATGATCGAGATCCCGTTGCCCAGACCACGCTCGGTGATCTGCTCGCCCAGCCACATCAGGAACATCGTGCCGGCGGTCAGGCTGACCACCGCGTCGATCGTGAAGCCCAGCCCGGGGTTGATCACCAGTCCCTGCGTGGCACTCAGCGCGACCGAGATGCCGAACGACTGGAACACCGCCAGCACCGCCGTGAAATAGCGCGTGTACTGGGTGATCTTGCGTTGCCCGGACTGACCTTCCTTCTTCAGCGCCTCCATCGACGGTACGACGTACGACAGCAGCTGCATGATGATCGACGCCGAGATGTACGGCATGATGCCCAACGCGAACACCGTGAAGCGCGACAATGCGCCACCGGAGAACATGTTGAACAGGCCGATGATTCCCGACGAATTGCTGTTGAACAGCTTCTGCAGCTGGTCCGGGTTGATGCCCGGGACCGGGATGTGCGCGCCGATGCGGTACACAACCAAGCCGCCCAGCAGGAAAAGGAGGCGCTTGGACAGGTCCCCGTATTTTCCGCTGCCGAGTGTGCTGGATTGAGTGGCCATGGACGTTCCTGGTCTCAGGCCTGCGCTTCGGCCGGCGCCGCGTCGGCAACCTTGCCGCCGGCAGCCTCGATCGCGGCGCGCGCACCGGCGGTGACGCCGACGCCGCTGACCGTGAACGCACGCTCGACCGCGCCCGAGGCGAAAATGCGCGCGCTCGTGGCGTGGTCGGGCACCAGGCCCGCGGCCTTCAGGCTGAGCAGGTCGACCTGCTCGCCGGCCACCTTGGCCAGTTCGCTCAGGCGAACCTCGGCCTTGAACTTCGCCGTCGGCGACTTGAAGCCGCGCTTGGGCAGACGACGCTGCAGCGGCATCTGGCCGCCTTCGAAACCGACCTTGTGATAGCCGCCGGCGCGCGACTTCTGGCCCTTGTGACCGCGACCCGCGGTCTTGCCCAGGCCCGAACCGATGCCGCGACCGACGCGCTTGGACGCGTGGGTCGAACCCGGGGCCGGCTGAATCGTGTTGAGTTCCATGCTGATTCCCACTAGAAGACGAAGCCGACCTTAGCCGACGACCTTGACCAGGTAATCGACCTTGCGGATCATGCCGCGCACGGCCGGCGTGTCCTCGAGCACGCGCTCGTCGTGCATGCGGCGCAGGCCGAGGCCGCGCACCGTGTCACGATGGTCGGAGCGGGTGCCGATCACGCTGCGCACCAACTTCACCTTCACTTGCTTCTTGTCCTGTTCCATCGCTGCGCTCATCCGAGGATTTCTTCAACGCTCTTGCCGCGCTTCATCGCGATCTCGGCCGGCGTGCTCAGCTTGGCCAGACCGTCCAGCGTGGCGCGAACCATGTTGTACGGGTTGGTCGAGCCATGGCTCTTGGCGACGACGTCGGTGATGCCGACGACTTCGAAGATCGCGCGCATCGGACCACCGGCGATGATGCCGGTACCGGCGGGCGCCGGGTGCATCGTCACGTCGGACGCGGCGTGGCTGCCGTGCACGAGGTGATGCAGCGTGCCGCTCTTGAGCTTCACGTTGATCATGTTGCGACGCGCCTGGTCCATCGCCTTCTGCACGGCGACCGGCACTTCACGCGCCTTGCCCTTGCCCATGCCGACGCGACCGTCGCCGTCACCGACCACCGCCAGCGCGGCGAAGCCGAGGATGCGACCGCCCTTGACGACCTTGGTCACGCGGTTCACCGCGATCATCTTCTCCCGCAGCCCGTCGTCGCGAGCTTCCGGGTTCATCTTTGCTTGGATCTTGGCCATCTCGTCCTCAGAATTTCAAACCGGCTTCGCGCGCCGCCTCGGCCAGCGCCTTGACGCGACCGTGGTACTGGAAACCGGAGCGATCGAACGCGACCTGCTCGATGCCCGCGGCACGCGCCTTCTCGGCGATGCGGCGACCAATGATCTGCGCCGCGCCGACGTTGCCGCCGTTGCCTTGCAGCTGCTGGCGCACTTCGGCCTCCATCGTCGACGCGGTGGCGAGCACGCGCGCGCCGTCGTCGGAAATGATCGATGCCGAGATATGCGCGTTGCTGCGATGCACGGCCAGCCGGGTGACGTTCAGGCGCGCGATGCGCGCGCGCGTTGCCTTGGCGCGACGCAGACGGGTTTGCTTCTTGTTCAACATGTCACAACCCCTTATTTCTTCTTGGTTTCCTTGATCACCACGACTTCGTCGGCGTAGCGCACGCCCTTGCCCTTGTAGGGCTCGGGCGGACGGATCGCGCGAATGTCGGCGGCGAACTGGCCCACCATCTGCTTGTCGGCGCCCTTGAGCACGAGCTCGGTGGGCGTGGGCATTTCGGCCTTGATGCCCTCGGGCAGTTCGCGCACCACGGGGTGCGAGAAACCGAGCGTGAGGTTGAGCTTGTTGCCCTGCACCGCGGCGCGGTAGCCGACTCCGACCAGCTGCAGCTTCTTCTGGAAGCCCTTGTCGACACCGGTGACCATGCCGGCGACCAGCGCACGGAAGGTGCCGGACAGGGCATGCGCCTCGCGGCTGGCGTCGACCGGCGCGAAGGTGATCGCGCCGTCGTTGAGCTCGACCTTGACCAGCGGGTGCAGCGCGCGCTGCAAGCTGCCTTGCGCGCCCTTGACGGCGATTTGCTCAGCGCCCAGCGTCACTTGGACGCTGCTGGGCACTTTCACGGGATTCTTGGCGACTCGAGACATCGTCGGCCCTCAATTAAGCGACATAGCAAAGGACTTCGCCGCCGACGCCCACCTGGCGCGCCTTGCGGTCGGTCATCACGCCCTTGGGCGTCGAGACGATCGCCACACCGAGGCCGTTCATGACCTGCGGAATCGCGTCGCGGCCGCGATAGATGCGCAGCCCAGGGCGGCTCACGCGCTCGATGCGCTCGATCACCGGACGCCCGGCGTAGTACTTCAACGCGATCTGCAGGTCGGCCTTGGCGCCGTCGCGGCGCACTTCGAAGCCGTCGATATAGCCCTCGTCGCGCAGCACCGTCGCGATCGCGGTCTTCAGCTTCGACGCCGGCATGCTGACGCTGGCCTTCTCGACCATTTGCGCGTTGCGAATGCGCGTCAGCATATCGGCGATGGGATCACTCATGCTCATAGAAAGTTCTCCAGTGAGTTCCGGCAGCCGAATTACCAGCTGGACTTCGTGACCCCCGGGATTTCTCCACGGAAAGCCAACTCACGAATCTTGTTGCGGGCCAGACCGAACTTGCGGAACGTGCCGCGCGGACGACCGGTCAGCGCGCAGCGCTCGCGCAGGCGCGTCGGGTTCGCGTTGCGCGGCAGCTGCTGCAGCGCCAGGCGCGCGGCCATCTGCTCGTCGTGCGACTTGCTCGAATCATCGATGATCGCCTGCAGCGCAGCGCGCTTGCCGGCGAACTTCGCCACCAGCTTCTCGCGCTTGGCTTGACGATTGATCAGGGACAGCTTGGCCATGGCGATCTCAGTTCTTGAAAGGAAAGCGGAACGCGGCGAGCAGAGCCTTGCACTCGTCGTCGGTCTGCGCGCTGGTCGTGATGCTGATGTTCAGGCCGCGCAGCGCATCGATCTTGTCGTATTCGACTTCCGGGAAAATGATCTGTTCCTTGACACCGATGTTGTAGTTGCC
>JAKAHP010000097.1 GCA_021825505.1 Pseudomonadota bacterium | reverse complement strand
GGCCAGCTCGGCGCGCAGCCGCGCCAGGTTGCGCCCCATCGCCAGCTGGCGCCCGTCGGCGTCGACCACGCGCAGGTTGAACAGCGCATGCGCGCCCAGCGCGTCGGGTTTGAAGTCCTCGGCGCGCGGAATCAGCCCGGTGCGCTCGCGCACCAGCGCGCGCAGCGCCTCGAGCAGGTCGCCTTGCGCATAGCGCGCGGGCGTACCGAGCTGGTCGTTGAACGCGCGCGCCGTATCGGCCAGCGGCACCAGCCGCGAACGCAGCTTCTGCGGCAGGCTCTTCAGCAGCGCCGCGATCTTGTCGCCGAGCATTCCCGGCACCAGCCAATCCAGGCGCTGCTCGGGGATCTGGTTCAGCGCCGCCAGCGGCACCGTCGCGGTGACGCCGTCGCGCGCGCCGCCCGGGTCGAAGCTGTAGCTCAGCTGCAGCTCCAGCGCGCCGACGCGCAAGCGCGTCGGAAACGCCTCGGTGGTGATGCCGGCGGCCTCGTGGCGCATCAGCGCGTCGCGCTCGAGGAACAGCAGCCGCGGCTGCTCGCGCTGCGCCTCGCGGTACCAGGCATCGAAGCTGGCGCCGCTGCAAACGTCGTCCGGCACGAAGCGCTGGTAGAAGGCCTCGATGAGCGCGTCGTCGACCAGCAGGTCGCGCCGCCGCGCACGGTCCTCGAGCGCCTCGATCTGGTCGATCAACTTCGCGTTGTGCGCCAGAAAGGGCCAGCGGCAGTCCCATTCGCGCTCGACCAGCGCGTGGCGGATGAACAGCTCGCGCGCCAGCTTGGGGTCGACGCGCCCGTAGTCGACGCGGCGCTGGTTGTAGATCACCAGCCCGTACAGCGTGGCGCGCTCGAACGCGCTGACGCGCGCCGGCTTCTTCTCCCAGTGCGGCTCGAGCAGCGTCTTCACCAGCAGATGCGCGCCGATGCGCTCCAGCCACTGCGGCTCGATGCGCGCGATGCCGCGCGCGTACAGCCTTGTCGTCTCGACCAGTTCGGCGGCCATGATCCAGCGCCCGGCCTTGCGCGCCAGCGGCGACGACGGGTGGATCAGGAAGCGGATGCCGCGCGCCCCGAGATACTGCGCGCTTTCGTCGTCCTTGCAGCCGACGTTGCCCAGCAAGCCGGCGAGCAGGCTGCAGTGCAGCGCGGCGTCGGCCGCCGGCTGCGCATTCAGGCTCCAGCCCTGCTCGGCGACCACGGTGTGCAATTGCGCGTGCACGTCGTGCCACTCGCGCATACGCAGCGGCGACAGGAACTCGGCGCGCAGCTGCTCGTGCAATTTGCGGTTGGACTTCTTGTGCGCGACCAGCTCGTGGTAATGCGCCCACAGCTTGAGCCAGCCGGCCAGTTCCGAGCCGCCCTCGACGAAGCGGCGATGCGCGGTGTCGGCCGCCTCCTGGCGATCGGCCGGGCGCTCGCGCGGGTCCTGCACCGCGAGCGCGGCGGCGATCACCAGCACCTCGGCGAGCGCGCCCTGGCGCCGCGCCTCCAGGATCATGCGGCCGAGCCGCGGATCGAGCGGCAGGCGCGCGAGCTCGCGGCCGATGTCGGTGAGCAGGTCGGCCGCGTCGACCGCGCCGAGCTCGGCCAGCAGCTGGTAGCCGTCGGCGATCGCGCGCCGCGCCGGCGGGTCGATGAAGGGAAAGTCCTCGACCGCGGCCAGCCCCAGCGCACGCATGCGCAGGATCACCGCGGCCAGCGACGAGCGCTGGATCTCGGGGTCGGTGAAACGCGGCCGCGCAGCGAAATCGGCTTCGTCGTACAGGCGGATGCACACGCCGTCGGCGACGCGCCCGCAGCGCCCGGCGCGCTGCGCCGCCGCGGCCTGGCTGATGGGCTCGACCTGCAGCTGCTCGACCTTCTGCCGGTAGCTGTAGCGCTTCACGCGCGCCATGCCGCTGTCGATCACGTAGCGGATGCCGGGCACCGTCAGCGAAGTCTCGGCGACGTTGGTGGCCAGTACCACGCGGCGCGCCGCGCCGCCCGCGGCGAACACGCGGTCCTGCTCGGCCTGCGACAGCCGCGCGTACAGCGGCAGGATCTCGACGCCGCGGCGCGCGGTGTCGAGGTGATGCTTGCGCAGCGCTTCGGTGGCTTCGCGGATCTCGCGCTCGCCCGGCAGGAACACCAGGATGTCGCCGCTGCCCACGCGCCACAGCTCGTCGACCGCGTCGCAGATCGAGCCCAGCAGGTCGGTGTCGGCGCGGCCGTCGGCGCGCGTCGCCGGCAGCAGCGGCCGCCAGCGGATCTCGACCGGGTACAGCCGCCCCGACACCTCGATCACCGGTGCCGGCCCGGTGGCCGACGCGAAATGGCTTGCGAAGCGCTCGGCGTCGATCGTCGCCGAAGTGATCACCAGTTTCAGGTCGGGGCGGCGCGGCAGGATCGAGCGCAGGTAGCCGAGCAGGAAATCGATGTTCAGGCTGCGCTCGTGCGCCTCGTCGATGATCAGCGTGTCGTAGGCGCGCAGCAGCGGGTCGCGCTGCGTTTCCGCGAGCAGGATGCCGTCGGTCATCAGCTTGATCGAAGCCCCGGGCTGCACCCGCTCGTGGAACCTGACCTTGTAGCCGACATGTTCGCCGGGCGTGCCGCCCAGCTCCTGCGCGATGCGCCGCGCCACGCTGACCGCGGCCAGCCGGCGCGGCTGCGTGTGGCCGATCAGGCCGCGGCCGCCGGCCCCCACGCCGCGCCCCAGCGCCAGGGCGATCTTCGGCAGCTGGGTGGTCTTGCCCGAACCGGTCTCGCCGCAGACGATCACCACCTGATGCTCGCGCAGCGCGCGCGCAATGTCCTCGCGCCTCGCGCTGACCGGCAATTCGGCGGGAAAATTCAGCGGGGGCAGTGCCGGTGCGGCGGCGACGGCACCCCCGCGCGGGCTCGGGCGCGGCATGGCGAAGCGGACAAAAGCCCTCATTGTCCGACATTCCGGGATAATCCCGATATGTCCGAAGATACCTCCCACGCGTCGCAGTTCGTCGGCTGGCTGCGGTCGGTCGCCCCCTACATCCACGCCCACCGCGGCAAGACCTTCGTCGTCGCCATCGCCGGCGAGCTGATCGCCGCGGGCGCGCTCAACGCGCTGGTGCAGGACGTCGCGCTGCTCGCGGCCATGGGCGTGCGCATCGTGCTGGTGCACGGTTTCCGCCCCCAGATCGAGGAGCAGCTGCGCGAGAAGGGGGTCGGCGCGCGCTACGCGCACGGCATGCGCGTGACCGACGCGATCGCGCTCGATGCGGCGCAGGAAGCTGCCGGCCAGCTGCGCTTCGAGATCGAGGCGACGTTCTCGCAGGGCCTGCCGAACACGCCGATGGCCGGTGCGACGCTGCGCGTGGTGTCGGGCAATTTCATCACCGCGCGCCCGGTGGGCGTGATCGACGGCGTCGACTTCCAGCACACCGGGCTGGTGCGCAAGGTCGACGCGCCGACCATCCAGCGCGCGCTCGAATACGGCGCGGTCGTGCTGCTGTCGCCGTTCGGCTTCTCGCCGACCGGCGAGGCGTTCAACCTGACCATGGAAGACGTCGCCGCCAGCGTCGCCGCGGCGCTGAAGGCGCACAAGCTGATCGTGCTGACCGAGACCCCGGGCGTGCTCGACGACGACGGCCAGCTGCTGCCCGAGCTGACCGTGGCGCAGGCCGAAAGCCTGCTGGCGCGGCAGCCGCAGGCGCAGCGCTCGTCGGACACCGCGTTCTACCTGCGCCACGTGGTGCGCGCCTGCCGCGCCGGGGTCGGGCGCGCGCATGTCATCCCGTTCGCGCTCGACGGCTCGCTGCTGCTCGAGCTGTTCACCCACGACGGGGTCGGCACGATGATCGCCGACGAGCACCTGGAGCACTTGCGCGAGGCCACCGCCGACGACGTCGGCGGCATCCTGCAGCTGATCGAGCCGCTGGAGACCGAAGGCGTGCTGGTCAAGCGCAGTCGCACCGAAATCGAACGCGACATCGCCAACTACACGGTGCTCGAGCACGACGGCGTGATCTTCGGCTGCGCCGCGCTCTACCCCTACCCGGACGAGAAGACCGGCGAAATGGCCGCGCTGACGGTGTCGCCGTCGGCCCAGGGCCAGGGCGACGGCGAACGCATTCTCAAGCGCATCGAGCAGCAAGCGCGTGCGCTCAAACTGCAGAGCATCTTCGTGCTGACCACGCGCACGATGCACTGGTTCATCAAGCGCGGCTTCGTCCCTGTCGAGCGCAGCTGGCTGCCCGAGGCACGGCGCCTGCGCTACGACGACCAGCGGCGTTCGCACGTGCTGGTCAAGCGACTGGGCTGAGCGCCCACCATCCACTCCAACGAGGAAAAATCAATGTCCCGCATGGTTCAGTGCGTCAAGCTCGGCCGGGAGGCCGAAGGTCTCGATACTCCCCCCTACCCCGGCGAGCTGGGCAAACGCATTTACGCCGGCGTGTCGAAGGAGGCCTGGGCGGGCTGGCTGCGCCACCAGACCATGCTGGTCAACGAAAACCGGCTGAATCTCGCCGACGCCCGCGCTCGCCAATATCTGGCCCGGCAGATGGAACGCTATTTCTTCGGCGACGGTGCCGATCAGCCGCAGGGCTACGTTCCGCCGGCCGACGCCTGACCGCACGCGCCCCTATATACTGTCAGCAGTATGTCAGGGACGTTTCAACATATGTCCTAGCATATAAGCGTTCATTTATCTATCGTCGCAAAACAGGATGGGGACGACCGTGTTTCGTCCCTAGCATCGACGCCAAATACTGTTACTCGAAACAGTATTTTGGAAGCTCGGCGGGCTGACCCCGGGCTTCGCCTCGACGACCAGGGCCGGCAGCGGTCCGCGACATAGACGGAGTGAACCTTATGCAGCTGAACAAACTTGCCGCGGCCTTGCTCGTCGCCGGCGCCGCGCTGCCCGGCGCGGCGTTCGCGACCAACGGCTATTTCCAACCCGGCTTCAGCGTCAAGTCGGTGGGCATGGGCGGCGTCGGCATCGCGTTCCCGCAGGATGCGATGGCCGCGGCGATCAACCCGGCGGGCATGGTCGAGATCGGCAATCGCGCCGACTTCGGCGTCAGCCTGTTCCGCCCCGATCGCGGCGTCACCACCAATGGCTCGATGTATACCCCGGGCGGCGGCACGATGTCGATCAGCGGCAGCTATGCGGGCAACGACAAGAAGAACTTCCTGATTCCCGAGTTCGGCTACAACCACATGCTGTCGCCAACGATGTCGCTGGGCGTCAGCGTGTTCGGCAATGGCGGCCTCAATACCGGCTACTCGACGATCTTCCCGCCGTTCGCCTCGGGCACCGGCGTCGACATGCAGCAGTTGTTCATCGCGCCGACCTTCGCGATGAAGCTCAACGCCAACAACGCGATCGGCATCACCGCGAACCTGGTGCACCAGTCGTTCCGCGCCAACGGCCTGAGCAATCTTTGCTACTACCCCAATATGTCGGCGACGCCGACTGCCTGCACCGACCAGGGGCACGACAACTCCAACGGCGCCGGCCTGCGCGTGGGCTGGCTCGGCCGCGTCACGCCGACCCTGACGCTGGGCGCGACCTACCAGACGAAGACCAGCATGCAGGGCTTCAGCAAGTACCGCGGCCTGTTCGCCAACGCCGGCCAGTTCGACATTCCGTCGAACTTCGGCGTCGGATTCGCCTGGGCCGCCAACACGCAACTGACGATCGCCGGCGACTACATGCGCATCAAGTACAGCGACGTGCCAGCGATCGCCAACGGCCCGAACCCCGGCGGAGCGCTCGGCGGCGACCCCAACGGCCCCGGCTTCTCGTGGCAGGACATCAATGTGTACAAGCTCGGCGTGGCCTGGCAATACAGCCCGCAGCTGACGCTGCGCGCCGGCTGGAACCACGGCGACAATCCGATCAGCAGCGACAACGTGTTCTTCAACACGCTGGCCCCGGGCGTCGTCACCGACCACCTGACGCTGGGCGCGACCTACGCGATCAGCCCCAGCCTGGAACTGTCGGCCGACTACGTGCACGTGCCCAAGCACACGGTCACCGGCTCGCTGCCGACCAACTTCTTCACGCCGGGCTCGACCGAGACCCTGTACATGAGCCAGGACGTGTTCGGCCTGTCGCTCGGCTGGAAGTACTGAGCGCATCGCAAGCCGGGGGGTGGGGGGCACGCCCCCCCCCCACGTGAGGGCTGCGCCCGGACGGCTTCAGTGCACGGCGCTCCAACTGGCGTCGGGGCGCCAGCGGGCGAGCCAGTCGAGCAGTTGGGGCGCGGGCATGGGCTGCGCGATCGCGTAGCCCTGCGCGTATTCGCAACCGGCTTCGAGCAGCGCACGCGCCAGTTCCGAGGTCTCGACGCCTTCGGCGACGACGCCCTTGTGCAGGGCGCGCCCGAGGCCGACGATGCCGCGCACGACCTCGGCGTCGCCGGCGTCGCCGAGCATGCCGCGCACGACGCGCTGGTCGATCTTGACGATGTCGGCCTGCAGTGCGCGCAGCGCCCCCAGCGACGCGTCGCCGTGGCCGAAATCGTCGAGTGCGACGCTGACCCCGAGCGCGCGGCACGCCGCGACGTTGCGCGCCGCCGCTGCCGCATCGCCTTCGACGCTGCCCTCGGTGAGGTCGAGCACCAGCATCGACGGCGGCACTTGCGCATGCCGGTGCAGCGCGCTTTGCAGCAGCGCGACGAAATCGGCGCGACGCACGTGGTAGGGCGCGATGTTCAGGTTCACCGGAATGTCCCAGCCCTGCGCGCGCCAGCGCCCGATCTGGCCGAGCACTTCGTCGAGCAGCCACGCGGTGAACGCGGCGATCAGCGAGTTGGACTCGATCAGGTCGACGAAAGCATCGGGCCGCACGATGCCGCGCTGCGGATGATTCCAGCGCACCAGCGCCTCGACCCCGCACAGCCTGCCGCTGGGCATGTGCACCTGCGGCTGGTAATGCACGACGAACTGGCGCGCGGCAATGGCCGCGCGCACTTCGTCGAGGCGCTCGCGCAGCCGCTGCACGTCGTGCGCGCGCTGCGCGTCGAAACGTCGCCAGGCGTTGCCGCCTCCGGCCTTGACGTCGCCCAGCGCATCCTCGGCAGCGGCCAGCAGCGCGTCGGCGTCGGCGCCGTCCTCGGGGAACAAGGCAAATCCCACGCTGGCGCTCAAGGCCAGTTCGATGCCGAGTTCGTCGAGCAGCCACGGCCCGGCGCACACCTGGCGCAGCCCCTCGGCCCACTGCGGCGCGTCGGTCGCGGCGCCGCCGAGCAGCACCGCGAAGGTATCGCCCCCGGTGCGCGCGAGCAGCGCGCCGGCCGGCAGGCCCTGGCGCAGGCGCGCCGCCAGCGCGTACAGCAGGCGCTCGCCGACGTCGACGCCGTAGTCGTCGCGCACCGCGCGAAAGCGATCCAGATCGATCACGTACAGCGCCTGCGGCTGCGCGCGGCGCGCGGCGCGCTGCAGCGCGCGCTGTGCCAGTTCGCGCAGCGCAGCGGCGCTGGGCAGTCCGGTGGTCGCGTCGACCCGCGCCTGGTAGGCCTGATGTTCGCGGTGCAGCCGCGCCGCGGTGATGTCGGCGAGCAGCGCCAGGTAGCCGCCGCCGACGGCATCCGGCAGCCGGCTCAGCGACAACCAGGCGCCGAACGCGCCGCCGTCCTTGCGCCGCGCCCAGATCTCGGCGCGCGCATGGCCCTGGTGTGCCAGCCGCCGGCGCAGCTCGACGAGTCCGCGCGCGTCCTGCCGCTCGGCGCGCAGCGACGTGGCGGCGCGGCCGATCAACTCGGCCGCGGCGTGACCGGTGAGCCGACACAGCGCGGCGTTGACGTCGACGATGCGCCCGCTGTCGTCGAGCAGCGCACAGCCGTCGGCGAGCGCCGCGAGCATCGGATCGAGGCGCGCGCCACCCACTTGCGCGCGCTGCGTCGCGGCGGTCGTGCCGCCGGCATGCCTGTCGTCCATAGCGTGCCCTCCCGCGAAGCCGGCGCGGGCCAGTCCCGGCGCCGTGCTCACACGATAGACGATGCGCCGCGCCGCCGCCAGTCCCCGGCCGGCACAGGAGGAAAAAAAACCCCGGCCAGGCCGGGGTTCGAGGGGTGTCGCGTGCGGCGTCAGATCGGCAGCACGGTGCGACCCCAGGCTTCGTTGATCACTTCGGCGGCGGCCAGGTAGAACGCCAGCGCCGCGGTCAGCAGGCCCAGGTAGCCGCCGAGCGGGCCCAGCGCACCGATGCCCAGCAGCGCGCCGAACGCGAGCAGGTAGAAGGTCGGCGTCAGCGCGGTGAACACCAGCATCAGCGCCTTGGCCTTCTTCCAGGTTGCGATCCACATGAAGGTCGTGAAAACGCCCCACAGCAGCAGGTACCAGCCGGCGTAGGCCAGGCCCTTGGGGAAGAACTCGACCAGCAGCGCGAAGCTCCACCAGAACGCGCCATAACCGCAGAACGCGACGAAACCGAAGCTGTTGCCGGCGCCGGCTTCGAACAATCCGGCGATGAACTGCGCAGTACCCCCGAACGCCAAGGCACAGGCCAGCACCGCCGGCACCATCGCGTCGGTCGCCATGCCGGCGTTGTGCATGCTCAGCAGCCAGGTCGTCAGGGCGAAGCCGGACAGGCCCAGCGGTGCCGGGTTGATCGCTTTTTTCTCCATCATTTGTCTCCACGGTTGATTGTGCGACCCTTCCCCGTTCGCGCGACGAGGTTCGGGTTGCCGACGTGACGAGGGCCCATCGCCCGCGCTGAATGGCAATGTCGTCGCGGTGCCTTACGCAATGCCTACTCGCTACATTGCGTCGTTTTTGTTACGTTTTGATGCGTCGTTTTCCTGGGGTAAACACGGGATGCCCTTGCGCGTACGCAAAACGTGACCGTGCGCCCCACGGCCAGCGACAACTGCTAACAGACGCGCGCGCGCCTTCCCGTATGCTCTGGGGACTATGGTTCCCGTTCTTCATGCCCCCTCCTCCGCGGTCGTGCTCAGCGATGCGCAACAGATTCTTTCGGTACTGTCCGGACTGGCCGTCGGCTTCACGCTCGGCCTGATCGGCGGCGGCGGCTCGATCCTCGCGGTGCCGCTGCTGCTGTACCTGGTCGGCTACCCGAATCCGCACGTGGTGATCGGCACCACCGCGCTGGCGGTATCGGCCAACGCCTACATCAACCTGATCCCGCACGCGCGCGCCGGCAACGTGCGCTGGCGCGACGGGGTCGTGTTCGCGCTGGTCGGCGCCGCCGCCGCCTTCGTCGGCTCCAGCCTGGGCAAGGCGGTCGACGGCAAGAAGCTGCTGTTCCTGTTCGCGATCCTGATGCTGGTGATCGCCGGCTTGATGCTGCGCCCGCGGCGCGCTGCGCACGCGCAGGACGTGACCGCCGAGCACGCGACGCGCGGCCGGACCATCAAGCTCATCGTCGCCGCCGCGCTGGTGGGCACGCTGTCGGGCTTCTTCGGCATCGGCGGCGGCTTCCTGATCGTCCCCGGGCTGGTGCTGTCGACCGGCATGTCGATGATCTCGGCCATCGGCACCTCGCTGTTCTCGGTCGGCACCTTCGGCCTGACCACGGCGCTGAACTATGCG
>JAKAHP010000096.1 GCA_021825505.1 Pseudomonadota bacterium | reverse complement strand
CTCTTCAGCAGCCGGTGCATCAGCTCGTAGCTGGCCGAGAGCCGGTGCGCCGCGGGCGTATGCGCCAGCGGCCACAGCGGATTGGTGTAGAACTTCGACGCGGCCTGCGCGAAGTCGGCCAGCGGGCTCAGCATCGCACGCTGCGATTCGTACCAGTCGTAAACCATCGCGACCTCCGTGATGCGGTGCAGCAATTGTACCGCTCGGTGCGGTCACACCGCTGCGCCGCAGCGCGGCGCAGCGGGTCGGTCTTTCAGCGCATCGCCGCGGCCATCGCCTGGGCGACGTAGTCGACGTTGTTGCCGTTCAGCGCGGCCACGCAGATGCGACCGCTGGAGACGCCGTAGATGCCGTATTCGTCGCGCAGACGGGCCATTTGCTCGGCATTCAGCCCGGAGTAGCTGAACATGCCTTTCTGGCGCGTGATGAAGCCCAGGTCGGCGGTGACGCCGTGCGCCTTGAGGCGCTCGACCAGCGCCACGCGCATCGCGCGGATGCGCTCGCGCATCGTCGCCAGCTCCTGCTCCCACTGCGCGCGCAGCGCCGGCGTGTTGAGCACCAGCGCGACGACCTGCGCGCCGTGGGTCGGCGGGTTCGAGTAGTTGGTGCGGATCACGCGCTTGATCTGCGACTGCACGCGCGCCGCCTCCTCGCGGCTGGCGCAGACGATGGAGAGCGCGCCGACGCGTTCACCGTACAGCGAGAAGCTCTTCGAGAACGACGTGGCGACGAAGAAATCCAGACCGCTGGCAACGAACTGCTGCACCACGGCGCCATCCTCGGCGATGCCTTCGCCGAAGCCCTGGTAGGCCATGTCGAGGAAGGGCACCAGCGCGCGCGCCTTGACCACCTCGATCAGCTGCTGCCACTGCGTGGCGTCGAGGTCGTAGCCGGTCGGGTTGTGGCAGCAGGCGTGCAGCACGACGATGGTGCCGGCCTCGGCCTGGGCGAGCGCGGCCAGCGTCGCGTCGAACGCGATGCCGCGCTGCTGGGCGTCGTAATAGGGATAAGTGCCGACGTCGAAGCCGGCGGCTTCGAACAGCGCGCGGTGGTTCTCCCAGCTCGGGTCGGAAATCAGCACGCGCGCGTTCGGGCGCAGGCGCTTGAGGAAGTCGGCGCCGAGCTTGAGCCCGCCGGTGCCACCCAGCGCCTGCGCGGTGACCACGCGCCCGGCCCCGAGCACCTGGCTGCCTGCGCCGAACACCAGCGACTGCACCGCCTGGTCGTAGGCCGGGATGCCGTCGATGGGCAGGTAGCCGCGCGGCTTGGGCGTTTCGGCGAGCAGGTTCTCGGCTTCCTTGACGCAGGCCAGCAGCGGCAGCTTGCCGTTTTCGTCGGTGTAGACGCCGACGCCAAGGTTGACCTTGTTCGGGTTCGCGTCGGCCTGGAACTGTTCGTTGAGGCCGAGGATGGGGTCGCGCGGGGCCATTTCCACGCTGGCAAAAAGCGAAGCACTCATGGGGAATCCGGGTTGGATGAACGAAACGCTGACGGCGCGGGCGCAAAATTCTGCAGTTAAAGTTGAATTTGCGTCGGCATTGCCGGAAAGTGGGGATTTTAGGCCGGTCGCGTCCGACGGTCTTTCTTGCACTCCGGTGCCCGCCCCCGCATGTCGGGGATGCGCAACGTCCAGTCTCAGCCTTGCAGCCCGTTCATGACCACCGCCGCCGTCGACCCCGCCTTGTCCCTGATCCACTACGAGGGCTCGCCGTTCCAGCTGCACCAGCCCTATGCGCCGGCCGGCGACCAGCCGGCGGCGATCGACGCGCTGGTCGCCGGGGTGCACGACGGGCTGAGCTTCCAGACCCTGCTGGGCGTGACCGGATCGGGCAAGACCTACACCATGGCCAATGTGATCGCTCGCCTGGGGCGGCCGGCGATCGTGTTTGCGCCCAACAAGACGCTGGCCGCGCAGCTGTACAGCGAGTTCCGCGAGTTCTTCCCGCGCAACGCTGTCGAGTATTTCGTCAGCTACTACGACTACTACCAGCCCGAGGCCTACGTGCCGCAGCGCGACCTGTTCATCGAGAAGGACAGCGCGATCAACGAGCACATCGAGCAGATGCGGCTGTCGGCGACGAAGAGCCTGCTCGAACGCCGCGACGTGATCATCGTCGCCACCGTCAGCGCGATCTACGGCATCGGCAACCCGGCTGACTACCACGCGATGATCCTGACGATGCGCGTCGGCGATCGGGTGGGCCAGCGCGACCTGATCGCGCAACTGGTGCGCATGCAGTACCAGCGCAACGACGTCGAGTTCACGCGCGGCACTTTCCGCGTGCGCGGCGACCAGATCGACATCTTCCCGGCGGAACACGCCGAGCTGGCGGTGCGCGTCGAGTTGTTCGACGACGAGATCGACGCGCTCACGCTGTTCGACCCGCTGACCGGCGTGACGCGCCAGAAGATCCCGCGCTTCACCGTGTATCCGAGCAGCCACTACGTGACGCCCAAGGAGCGCGTGCTGGAGGCCGCGGTGAGCATCGAGGCCGAGCTCAAGGAGCGGCTGCGCGAGCTGCGTGCGGCCGGCAAGCTGGTCGAGGCGCAGCGCCTGGAGCAGCGCACCCGCTTCGACCTCGAGATGCTGACCGAGGTCGGCCACTGCAAGGGCATCGAGAACTACACCCGGCATCTGTCCGGCGCGGCGCCGGGCGAGCCACCGCCGACGCTGGTCGACTATCTGCCGCGCGACGCACTGATGTTCCTCGACGAGAGCCATGTGCTGATCGGCCAGTTCAACGGCATGTACAACGGCGACCGCGCGCGCAAGCAGACCCTGGTCGAGTACGGCTTCCGGCTGCCGTCGGCGCTCGACAACCGGCCGCTGAAGTTCGCCGAGTTCGAGGGCAAGATGCGCCAGGTGGTGTTCGTCTCGGCCACGCCGGCCGACTACGAGCTGCAGCATTCGGGCGGCGACGTGGTCGAGCAGGTGGTGCGTCCGACCGGACTGGTCGACCCCGAGGTCGAGGTGCGTCCGGCCACCAGCCAGGTCGACGACCTGCTCGGCGAGATCAGGCTGCGCGTCGACGCGCAGCAGCGCG
Organism: Pseudomonadota bacterium; assembly: GCA_021825505.1. Taxonomy (GTDB): domain Bacteria; phylum Pseudomonadota; class Gammaproteobacteria; order Burkholderiales; family Burkholderiaceae_C; genus Thiomonas_A. The sequence goes on along the minus strand of JAKAHP010000096.1, from coordinate 6,505 downwards.
TGCTGGTGACGACGCTGACCAAGCGCATGGCCGAGCAGCTGACCGACTACCTCGGCGACAACGGCGTCAAGGTACGCTACCTGCACTCGGACATCGACACCGTCGAGCGCGTCGAGATCCTGCGCGATCTGCGCCTGGGCGCGTTCGACGTGCTGGTGGGCATCAACCTGCTGCGCGAGGGGCTGGACATTCCCGAAGTGTCGCTGGTCGCGGTGCTCGACGCCGACAAGGAGGGCTTCCTGCGTTCGACGCGCTCGCTGATCCAGACCATAGGCCGCGCGGCGCGCAATCTGCACGGCAAGGCGATTCTGTACGCCGACGTCGTCACCGCGTCGATGCGCGGCGCGATCGACGAGACCGAGCGCCGTCGCGCGCGCCAGCTGGCGTTCAACGCCGAGCACGGCATCACGCCGCGCGGCGTCGTCAAGCGCGTGCGCGAGCTGATCGACGGGGTCTACGACAGCGGCGGCCGTGCCCAGGAGCGCGCGGCGCAGGACCTGGCACGCGTCGATGCGCTGCCCGAGAAGGAGCTGGCACGGGAAATCCGCCAGCTCGAGAAGCGCATGCTGGAGCACGCGCGCAACCTCGAGTTCGAGCAGGCAGCGCGCGCGCGCGACCAGCTCGCCGAGCTGCGCCGGCGCGCGTTCGGCGCCGGCGACGACCACGATCTGGATGCGCGCCATGGCTGAGCGCTACGGCGTGCTGTTTTGCTGCATGGGCAACATCTGCCGCTCGCCCAGCGCGGAAGGCGTGTTCCGCGCGCAGCTGGCCGCGGCCGGGCTGCTCGACGCGGTGCGCGTCGACTCGGCCGGCACCGACGGCTGGCATGTCGGCGAAGCGCCCGACGCGCGCGCCCGGCGCCACGCCGCGCTGCGCGGCTATGCGCTCGACGACTTGCGCGCGCGCTGCGTCGAGGTCGACGACTTCGCGCGCTTCGACCTGGTGCTGGCGATGGATCACGACAATCTGGCGCGGCTGCGCGCGCTGTGCCCGCCGGCGCGCGCCGAGCGGCTGCGGCTCTTGATGAGCTTCGCGCCGGCGGCCGGCAGCGCCGTCGTGCCCGACCCCTACTACGGCGGCGCGGCCGGCTTCGAGCGCGTGCTCGACCTGATCGAGCAGGCCGGCCGCGGGCTGCTCGCGCACGTGCGCCGCGAGCTGGCCGCGCGGCGCGACTGAGCGCGGCGCGATGCGACAATGCCGGCCATGTCCCTGCTCCTCGCCATTGCCCAGTTCGACGCCACGGTGGGCGACCTTGCCGCCAACCGTCGCGCCATCGTCGACCATGCGGCGCGCGCACATGCCGCCGGCGCCCAACTGCTGCTGACGCCGGAACTGGCGCTGAGCGGCTACCCACCCGAGGATCTGCTGCTGCGTCCGGCGTTCATGCAGGCCTGCGCCGCCGAGCTGGCCGCGCTGGCGCTGGAGCTGCGCGCCTTCGCCGGTCTGGCGGTGGTCGTGGGCCACCCGCACGCGCCGCATGGCGAGGGCGACCGGCGCACCGCGTCGACCCAGCAGCCATTGCGCTGGAACGCGGCGTCGCTGCTGCGCGACGGGCGCGTCGAGGCCACCTACGGCAAGCTCGAGCTGCCGAACTACCAGGTGTTCGACGAGCGGCGCTATTTCACCAGTGCCGGCGCGCCGCTGGTGTTCGAGGCCGGCGGCGTGCGCTGCGGCGTCAACGTGTGCGAGGACGCCTGGTACCAGGAAGCGCCGCGCCGCGCGCGCGAGGCCGGCGCCGAGCTGCTGCTGGTGCTCAACGCCTCGCCGTTCCACCTCGGCAAGGCCGATGCGCGCGAAGCGATCATGGCGCAGCGCTGCCGCGAGACCGGCATGGCGCTGGCGTTCGCCCACGGCGTCGGCGGCCAGGACGAGTTGGTGTTCGACGGCGCCTCGTTCGTGCTCGACGCCGGCGGACGCACCGTGGCGCGCGCGCCGCAGTTCGAGCCGGCGCTGCTGCTCGCCCGGTTCGACGGCGCGCAGCCGCGCCCGGCAGTGCTGGCCGAGCGCCTGCCGCGCGAGGCGCAGGCCTGGCGTGCGCTGGTGCTGGGCACGCGCGACTACGTGCGCAAGAACGGCTTCCCCGGGGTCATCATCGGGCTGTCGGGGGGCGTGGACTCGGCGCTGGTGCTGGCCGTGGCGGTCGACGCGCTCGGCGCCGGCGCGGTGCGCACGGTGATGATGCCGTCGCCGTATACCGCCGAGATCTCGCTGCACGACGCCGCGCAGATGGCGGCGCGCCTGGGTGTGCGCCACGAGTTGCTCGACATCGGGCCGATGTTCGACGCCTTCCGCGCTACGCTGCGGCCGCTGCTGGCGGCGCGTGACGGCGACACCACCGAGGAGAATCTGCAGGCGCGCATCCGCGGCACGCTGCTGATGGCGCTGTCGAACAACAGCGGCGCGATCGTGCTGACCACCGGCAACAAGAGCGAGATGGCCACCGGCTACTGCACGCTGTACGGCGACATGGCGGGCGGCTTCGCGGTGATCAAGGATGTCAGCAAGACGCTGGTGTGGCAGCTCGCGCGCTGGCGCAACGCGCAGGCGAGCGCGGCCGGCGAGGCGCCGGTGATTCCCGAGCGCATCATCGAGCGACCGCCGTCGGCGGAATTGCGTCCGGACCAGACCGACCAGGACAGCCTGCCCCCGTACGCACAGCTCGACGCGCTGCTCGAGGCCTATATGGAAAACGACGCCAGCCCGCAGCAGCTGCTGGAAATGGGGCTGCCGCGCGCCGTGGTGGCGCAGGTGCTGCGTTTGATCCGCATCAACGAATACAAGCGCCGCCAGGCGCCTCCGGGCGTGCGCATCACCCACCGCGCGTTCGGCCGCGACTGGCGCTACCCCATCACATCACGTTGGCGCGAAGAAAACCGCGGCGGGATCGGTTAAATTCGCTGTTGAGCGCCCCAGGGCCGGGCTGCGCCCAGCCCGCCCCCCGAGGGGGTCGAGCAATCTTGGGGCGGCCCGGCGATTGCTTGAGAGCGCCCCAGGGCCAGGCTGCACCCAGCCCGCCCCCCGAGGGGGTCGAGCAATCCTGGGGCGGCCTGGCGATTGCTTGAGCGCGTAACGAGGACAGTCATGAAACAGATCACCGCCATCATCAAGCCGTTCAAGCTCGACGAGGTGCGCGAAGCGCTGGCCGAGGTCGGCGTCACCGGCCTGACCGTGACCGAAGTCAAGGGCTTCGGTCGCCAGAAGGGTCATACCGAGCTGTACCGCGGCGCCGAGTATGTCGTCGACTTCCTGCCCAAGGTCAAGATCGAGGTCGTGATCCGCGAGGACGTGGTCGACACCGCGATCGACGCGATCGTCAAGGCGGCGCGCACCGGCAAGATCGGCGACGGCAAGATCTTCGTCACCGCGGTCGAGCAGGTCATCCGCATCCGCACCGGCGAGACCGGCGAAGCGGCGGTGTAAAGCGGCGGCGTAAATCCTCAGATGCGCTGGCGCATCTGCCACCAGGGGTCGTCGCGCAGCGGCTGCGCCGCGGCCATGCGTGCCAGCAGCCGCGCCGGATCGGGGTCGACGACCAGCGTGGCCAGCGCGTCGGCGCGCATGAAGCCCTGTTCGTGGCCTTGCGCGAGAAAATCGAGCAGCGGATCGAAATAGCCTTCGACGTTGAGCAGGCCCAGCGGCTTGTTGTGGTAGCCGAGCTGGCGCCAGGTCCACACCTCGAACAGTTCCTCGAGCGTGCCCAGGCCGCCGGGCAGCGCGACGAAGCCGTCGGCGAAATCGGCCATCATGCGCTTGCGCTCGTGCATGGTCTCGACCACGTGCAGCTCGCTCAGGGCGTCGTGCCCGACCTCGCGCTCGAGCAGCAGGCGCGGAATCACGCCGACCACGCGCGCGCCGGCAGCCAGCGCGGCGTCCGCCGCCACGCCCATCAGGCCGACGCGACCGCCGCCGTAGATCAGCGTGCTGCCGCGCGCGGCCAGCGCCCGCGCCAGCGCTGCGGCAGCTTCGGCGTGTTGCGGCAGATTGCCTCGACTCGACCCACAGTAGACACAGATCGCATGCATATTGGACTCGGCTGGACGGGGTGGCGACGCGGCGTCGGCGTCAGTCCAGCTAGCGTAGCAGTCGCGGCAGCAGCAGCAGCGCCCAGGTCGTCGCGGCCAGCAGCAGGCTGATCAATACCGCGGCGCTGCCGAGGTCCTTCGCGGTGCCGCTCAGCGCATGGGGTTCGAGCGACACGCGGTCGACCGCGTATTCGAGCGCGGTGTTGAGCAGTTCCACGACCAGCACCTGCAGCACCGCGCCGACCAGCAATGCGCGCTCGACCCCGTCGTGCCCCAGCCAGGCGCCCAGCGGCAGCAGCAGCACGGCCAGCGCCAGCTCCTGGCGGAACGCCGCCTCGCTGCGCAAGGCCGCGCGCAGGCCGGCGGCGGAATTGCGCAGCGCGTGGGCGACGCGGTCGAGGCCGGTGCGGTGCTTGTACGGGTTGGGGTGCAAAACAGGGTGTCAGCGAGCGGCGGCGCGCGAATCGGCCGCCTGCGCGTCGGCCAGCGCCTGCTGCAGGTGCTGGCGGAACTGCGCGGTGGCACGCTCCCAGGTGAACTGGCGCGCGTGGGTCGCAGCATTATGCCGCGGGATGCGCAGTGCGGCCAGGCAGGCGGCGCGCAGGTCCTCGTCGAGCACACCGGCCGGCGCATCGCCGATCACGTCGAGCGGGCCGGTGACCGGGTAGGCGGCCACCGGGCAGCCGCACGCCAGGGCCTCGACCAGCACCAGGCCGAAGGTGTCGGTGCGGCTGGGGAAGACGAACACGTCGGCGCCCGAATAGACCTCGGCCAGGCGGTCCTGCGTGAGCACGCCGAGGAAGCGCACCTGCGGGTATTCGCGGCGGATGCGCTCGAGCTCGGGGCCTTCGCCGACCACCCACTTGGTGCCCGGCAGATCCAGGCGCAGGAAAGCGTCGATGTTCTTTTCCACCGCGACGCGGCCGACGTAGAGGAAGATCGGCGGATTGCCGGCCAGCCGCTGCCCCGCGCGCGGGTGGAACACGCGCGTGTCGACCCCGCGCGACCACAGCGCCAGATGGCCGAAGCCGCGCGCGGCGAGGTCCGCGCGCACCACCGGGGTGGGCACCAGCGTGACGCGCGCGGCACCGTGGAACCAGCGCAGGTAGCGGTAGGTCAGCGCCAGCGGGATGCCGAAGCGCGCCTTGACGTATTCCGGGAAGCGCGTGTGGTAGGCCGTGGTCAGCGGCACGCCCAGGCGCAGCGCGACGCGGCGCGCGGCCAGACCCAGCGGGCCCTCGGTGGCGATGTGCACGACGTCGGGCGCGCTGCGCGTGACGCGTTCGAGCAACGCGCGATACGGGCGCCAGCTCAGGCGGATTTCCGGATAGGTCGGGCACGGCACGGTGCGGAACTGGCCCGGCTCGACGACTTCGACGTCGTCGCCGGCCTCGCGCAGGTGCTCGACGGTGGTCTGCAGCGTGCGCACGACGCCGTTGACCTGCGGTGACCAGGCGTCGGATACGATCAGGATGCGCATGGTTGGGGAACCGGAGCTTCGGTGTTGACGGGCGCGGCGCCGGGCTGCAGCTCGGCGAGCACGCGCAGCGATTCGGTCGACGGCAGCCACTGCAGCAGCAGCAGGGTGCCGTCGTGGCGTTCGGCGACGGCGGTCAGGCTCTCGACCCAATCGCCGCAATTCGCGTACAAGGTGGCGCCGATGTCGCGCAGTTCGGCGCGGTGGATGTGGCCGCACACCACGCCGGCGCACTGGCGGCGCGCCGCTTCCTCGGCGAGCAGCTGCTCGAAGTTGGAGATGTAGCTGACCGCGTTCTTCACCTTGCCCTTCAGGTATTGCGACAGCGACCAGTAGGAGAAGCCGAGGCGGTGGCGCAGCTGGTTGAGCCAGCGATTGAGCTTCAGGCTGAACAGGTACAGCGCGTCGCCCAGATGCGCGAGCCACTTCGCGTGCATCACGACGCCGTCGAACCAGTCGCCGTGCACCACCCACAGCCGCGCGCCGCCGGCGGTCTCGTGCACCACGTCGGACACGACCTCGATGCCGCCGAAATGCAGCCCGGCGTAGTGGCGCGCGAACTCGTCATGGTTGCCCGGCACGAATATCACCCGGCAGCCCTTGCGCGCCTTGCGCAGCAGCTTCTGCACGACGTCGTTGTGCGCCTGCGGCCAGTACCAGCCGCGACGCAGCTGCCAGCCGTCGATGATGTCCCCGACCAGGTACAGGGTCTGGGCCTCGCACTCGCGCAGCAGTCCGAGCAGCTCGGTCGCCTTGCAGTCGCGCGTGCCCAGGTGCACGTCCGACAGCCACAGCGTGCGAAACAGGTGGGTCGGCGCGTCGGTGGCTTGGGGCAGGGGGCGGCTGGACATGGCCGCATTGCAGCGTGGCTGCGTGACGCGGCGATGACAGCGCGGCGCCGTCACATCGACGTGCGTCGCCGCGGGTGGGCGGCGCGCGTCGCGGGATCAGCGTGCCGGGGTCGACGCGGCGCGCCCGGCGGGCGGGGACGCGGCGGTAGATCGGA
>JAKAHP010000095.1 GCA_021825505.1 Pseudomonadota bacterium | reverse complement strand
GCGCAGCGTGCCGAGCTGCGCAGCGAGGCGGCGCTGGACAGCGCGCAGCGCACCATCGTGCCGATGCTGGCGCTGGTGCCGCTGCTGGCGCTGCTGTCGGCCTGGGTCGTGCGGCGCGCGCTGCGCCCGGTGCGGCGACTGGCCGACGAAGTCGACGCGCGCGACGCCGCCAGCCTGCAGCAGCTCGATCTCGCCGATGTGCCGCTGGAGCTGCGACCGTTCCTGAGCTCGATCAACGGCCTGCTCGAGCGCCTCGGCGCGGCGGTCGAGCGCGAGCGCCGTTTCGTCGCCGACGCGGCGCACGAGCTGCGCACCCCGGTGGCCGCGCTCGGCGTGCAGGCCGAGAACCTCGCGCACGGCGCGCTGGACGACGACGCACGTCGGCGCCTGCACGCGCTGCGCCAGCGGCTGGAGCGCGCGCGCAGCGTCGTCGAGCAGTTGCTGGGGCTGGCGCGCGCGCAATCGGCGGCGCAGCCGCTTTTGCAACCGCTGCGACCGCTGGCGCTGCTGCGCCAGGTCGTCGAGGACCTGATGCCGCTGGCCGACGCCAAGGGCATCGATCTCGGACTGGACGAAGTCGACGACCTCGAAGTGCGCAGCGATCCGACGCTGCTCTACATCTTCGTGCGCAACGCGGTCGACAACGCGATCCGCTACACGCCGCGCGGCGGTCGCGTCGACCTCGCGCTGCGTCGCACGCCGGACGGCGGCGCCGAAATCGACATCGCCGACGACGGCCCGGGCATTGCGCCCGAGTTGCTCGAGCGCGCCTTCGAACCGTTCGAGCGACTGGGCCATGCCGGCGCCGGCAGCGGGCTGGGCCTGCCGATCATGCGCGGTGTCGCGCACAAGCTCGGCGCCGCGCTCGAGCTGCTGCCCGGCGCGCCGCGTGGCTTGCGCGTGCGGCTGCGCCTGCCGCGCTGAGCGCGCCCGGCGGCGTATGATGACCAAAAAGGTACAAAAAAGGCCGGGCGCGCGCACCGCCGCCAGCCCTGCACAGCTCGATGGACCATCCGCCTCGCGCACTCACGCTGCTGCACCATGGCGCGTTCGACGCCGCGCTGCTGCGCGAACTGGCCGACAACGGCATCCAGGGCGTCGCGATCGACCACGCCGACGTGCCGCATGAGACGGGCGGCGACGCGCTGCTGCTGCAGGCCGACGGCGCCGAGGCCGCGGCGCTGATCGCGCGGGCGCGGGCCCACAACGAATTGCTCGCGATCGTCGCCTACGTCGACCCGCTCGACCCGGAGCGCGAGCTGGCCTTGCTGCATGCCGGCGCCGACGACGTGATCGGCAGGGCTTGGCGGCTGCCGCGCGCGCTCCGGCGCGCGGTCGCCGCGGCGCGCGAGCGGCGCTTGCTGCGCCATGTGCTGGCGCAGCTGCATCGCAGCGAGCACGGGTTTCGCGAAATCTTCGACGCTTCGCCCACCGCCATGCTGGTGCTGGCGGCCGACAACCTGGCGATCCTGCAGGCCAATCGAAGTGCGCTGCGCATGTTCGACTATGCGCACGACCAGCTGATGCTGCACACGCTGGCCGATCTCGGCGTCGGCGACGACGTGCAGGCGCTGCGCATGCCGTGCGCGGCGCTGCGCGCCGGCGAGCTGGCGCGCGCGCGCCTCGAGCTGCGTCTGCGCCGCAGCGACGCCAGCGAATTCTGGGTCGACCTCAGCCTGGCGGTGCTGGCGCGTGACGGCGACGAGCCCGGCACCCTGCTCGCCAGCCTGCTCAACGTCAGCCGGCGCAAACAGGCCGAGGCCAGCAGCGCGGCACGCGAGGAACAGCTCAGCGGCATGCACGCCGAGCTCGAGCGCCGGGTGCATGCGCAGACCGCCGACCTGCGCGCGCAGACGCGGCGCCTGCAGGCGCTGTACCGGATCAGTGCGCTGGGGGTGCAGGCCGGCAGTCTCGAGCAGCTCGCCGCGCGTTTCGTGGTCGAGCTGCGGGGCATCGCCGGCGCCGCGGCGGTTGCGCTGTACGCCTGCGACGGCGCCGGGCGCCGCGCGGCCCTGCTCGCCTGCGACGGCGTCGACGGCGCCGCATTGCCGGCGCTGGCCGCGGCGTTCGCCGCCAACGCCGGGCATGCGCGCAGCGTCGCGCGCAACGAGGGCGGCGACGGCCCGCGCCTGTACCTGCGCGTGCCGGTGCGCACGCGCCGCCACCGTCTCGCCGAACTCGACCTGTATTTCACGGGCAGCGCCGTGGCGGCCGACGCGATCCAGCTGTACGACGCGCTGGCCCAGCACCTGGCCGGCGCGATGGAGGCGCTGCGCGCCGCCGCGTTCGAGCGCGAGGCGGCGGTCACCGCCGAACGCGGGCTGCTGGCGCGCGAGCTGCACGACTCGATCGCGCAGGCGCTGGCGTTCATGAACATCCAGCTGCAGCTGCTGCGCGGTGCGCTCGACGCGGGCGACGCCACGCGTGCCGCGCGTGCGCTCGACGAACTCGACGCCGGGCTGCAGGAGAGCTCGGAGGACGTGCGCGAGCTGCTGCTGCACTTCCGCACGCGCAGCGGCGCCGACGACATCGAACCGGCGCTGCGCAGCACCTTGCAGAAATTCGAGCTGCAATGCGACGTTCCGGTGCAGCTCGACATCGACACGCGCGGCCGCGCGCTGGCGCCCGACGTGCAGATCCAGGTCCTGCACATCGTGCAGGAGGCGCTGTCGAACGTGCGCAAGCACGCACGCGCCAACCGCGTCAGCGTGCGCGTGCGCGGCGAGCCGCGCTGGCGCGTCGAGATCAGCGACGACGGCCGCGGTTTCGACGCGTTGCCGCAGCCCGCCGGGGCCCATGTCGGCTTGCAGATCATGCGCGAACGCGCGGCGCAGATCGGTGCCCGGCTGTCGGTCGACACGATGCCGGGCGACGGTACGCGCGTCGCGCTGGAGTGGCCGGCGGCGCCTCACCCGGGAGCCACCGATGGCTGAAGCGGCAATCCGCATCCTGCTGGTCGACGACCACTCGCTGTTCCGGCGCGGGCTGCGCGCGCTGCTGGGCGAGCACGCCGACCTGCAGGTGGCGGGCGAGGCCGACGACGCCGGCGAGGCGCTGCGCCTGGCGCAGGAACTGGCGCCCGATCTGATCCTGCTCGACAACCATCTGCCGGGGGTGCATGGGGTCGACGCGATCGACGAGCTGCGGCGCCGTGCGCCCAGTGCGCGCGTGGTGATGCTGACCGTCAGCGAGTCGGTCGACGACCTGCGCCAGGCGCTGCGCCCCGGCGCCAGCGGCTATCTGTTGAAGAACTGCCGGGCCGACGAGCTGGTCGGCGCGCTGCGCCGGGCGATGCGCGGCGAGACCGTGATCGGCGCCGGCCTGGCGGCCAAGGTGATGCAGGCGTTCGACGCGCCGGCACCGCCCGCGGCGGTCGCGCCGCCGAGCGCCGCCGTGCCGGACGCACGCCCCGCCGCGGCGAGCGCACCGCCGCCCATCGACGCCACCGCGACCTTGAGCGCGCGCGAGCGCACCATCGCACGCGCGATTGCGCAGGGGGCGAGCAACAAGCACATCGCGCGCGAGCTCGGCCTCGCCGAGGCCACGGTGAAGGCGCATGTGCGCGTGATCCTGCGCAAGCTCGGGCTGGCGTCACGGGTGCAGGTCGCGGTGCTCGCCAGCCGCCTCGAAGCCGACCGCCTTCCGGACTAGTCCGCAAGGCGATTCGAGCGGCGGCGCCACCGCCTTGTGCGCCGCGCGCGATCGCCGTGCGGGCGATACCGCGCCGAGCACCGCGCGCCTACATTGGCATCCAGGGTCTCGCCGGTGCGGGACGCAGCGGAGTGCATGGTGGGCATGGGCAGCAAGGTCGACGGCGAGCGCGATTTTCAGCGCGTATGTCACTGGCTGCGCGAGCGCTGCGGCATCGACTACCGCGACAACAAGCGCGAATTGCTCGAGCACCGCATGCTGCGGGTGTGCGCGCGCGCGCGGCTGGGGTCGATGGCCGAGCTGGCCGAGCGCCTCGAGCACGGCGCGGACAACGCGCTGCAGCTGGCGGTGCTGCACGGCGCTTCGACCAACCACACGTATTTCTACCGCGAGCCGCAGGTGCTCGAGTTCTTCGCGCAGGTCATCGTGCCGACGCTGCCGCGCGACGCGCGGCTGTGGAGCGCGGCGGCGTCGTCGGGCGACGAGGCCTACAGCGTCGCGATGCTCGCCTGCGAGGCGCTGGGCGCCGACGCCGCCACGCTCGCCATTCTCGGCACCGACATCAGCGCGGTGATGATCGAGGCCGCCGAGCGCGGCGTCTACCCTGCGGCGCGCGTCGAGGCACTGCCGCCGGCGCTGCGCGAGCGCTACCTGCAGCCCTGCGGCGACGGCCAGCTGCGCGTGCGCGAGGCGCTGCGCGCGATGTGCACCTTCCGGCGCCTGAACCTGAAGGCCACGCCGCTGCCGTTCAAGCGCAACTTTCACGTCGTGTTCTGCCGCAACGTGCTGTACTACTTCGACCGCGCGCAGCAGCGCGCGACGGTCGAAGCCATCTACGACGTCACCGAGCCCGGCGGCTGGTTGCTGACCAGCGTGACCGAGCCGCTGCGCGATCTCGGCACGCGCTGGCTGCCGGTGCAGGGCGGTGTCTACCGCAAGGCGGGCTGAAGCGATGCGCGCGCCACGCCCGGTTCGTGTGCTGATCGTCGGCGACAGCGTGTCGACCTGCCGGCTGCTGCGCGCCGGACTCGCCGTCGACGCCGCGTTGCGCGTGGTCGGCGAGGCCGCCGACGCGCGCCTGGCGCGCGAGCTGCTGCGCCGCGAGCGGCCCGACGTGGTCGTGCTGGAACCCGAGCTCGACGGCGCCGTCGAGCTGCTGCGCGGCTATATGGTCGCGAGCCCGACGCCGACCGTGCTGGTCAGCGCGCAGCCGCACGGCGCCAGCGCGCGTGCGGCGTGCGCGCACGGCGGCGTCGACGTGCTGGCGCGACCGCGCGCAGGGCGCGACGGCGCGCTGCAGCGCCAGCTGCGTCTGATCGGCGCGCGCGTGAAGGCGGCCGCCGGCGTCGCGCCCGACGTGGCCTTCGATGCGCCGCAGCTGGCCGCGCAAGCGGTGCTCGCGATCGGATCCTCGACCGGCGGCGTCGAGGCGCTGAGCCGCATCCTGCCGGCGTTCGACGCGCAATCGCCGCCGATCGTCATCGTGCAGCACATTCCGGCCGGCTTCAGCGCCTCGCTGGCACACCGCCTGGACACACTCGGCAGCCTGCGCGTGCGCGAGGCCGTCGACGGCGACGCGCTGCAGCCCGGGCTGGCGCTGCTGGCGCCCGGCGGCACGCGCCACATGGTGCTCGAGCGCGCCGGCGCGCACTACCGCGTGCGCCTGCTCGACGGCGCGCCGGTCAATTACAGCCGGCCCTCGGTCGACGTGCTGTTCGAGTCGGTGGCGCGCCATGTCGGCGCCCGCGCCGGCGCGATGCTGCTGACCGGCATGGGGCGCGACGGCGCCGCCGGCATGCTCGAGATCCGGCGCCGCGGCGGCCACACGGTGGCGCAGGACGAAGCGACCTCGGTGGTGTTCGGCATGCCGCAGATGGCGCAGCGGCTGGGCGCGGCGGAAGCGATGGCGCCGCTGCCCGAGATCCCGGCGACGCTGGCGCGGCTGATGAGCGGCGCCGCGGCGCCGCAGCGTTCACAGGTTTTCAAGGAGGACCAACCATGGCTTTGAACCTCGACTCCGACCCGGCGCCGCTGGCGCTGGACGACGACGAATACAGCGAGCTGGTGTTTCGCGACGACGACAACGTCGACGACATGTACCTGACCTTCGGCGTGGCCAGCGAGGAATACGGCATCGGCATCGGCTACGTGACCGAGATCGTCAGCATGCAACGCATCATGGCGGTTCCCGACGTCGCGCCCTACATCAAGGGCGTGATCAATCTGCGCGGCAAGGTGATCCCGGTGATGGACGTGCGCCTGCGCTTCGGCCTGCCGGCGGTCGACTACAGCGAGCGCACCGTGATCATCGTGCTGGCGGTCGACGGTGCCGCGTTCGGCCTGGTCGTCGACCGCGTCAGCGAGGTGCTCGAGATCCCGCCGGCGCACATCGACGCCAGCGTCGAGCTCGGCGCCGGCGGCACCGGCCTGATCCGCGGCTTCGGTCGGCAGTCCGGCAAGTTCGCCAGCATCCTCGACGTCGAGCGCCTGTGCGACCGCCAGCTGGCGCAGAGCCTGAGCGGCAGCGCCAGGACCCATTGACGCGGCGCCGCGGCAGCCGCCTCCCCACACGAACAAGGAACGATCATGAACAGCCCCCTGAGCCTCGATACCTACGGCAGCCACGCCTATCTCGACGCGCTGCAGCAGCCGGTGATGCTGACCGACGACACCCTGACGGTGCGCTACGCCAACCGCGCCGCCAATGACCTGTTCGCGCGCCTGCAGGGCCAGGTGCGCACGCGCCTGCCCGACTTCAGCGTCGAGCGCATGGTCGGCCAGCCGATCGCGCTGTTCCACGCCGACGGCGAGCGCGTGCGCCGCCGTGTTTCCGAGCTGCGCGCGCCGCAGGACTTCGACATCAAGCTCGGCGACGCCGAGCTGCGCTGCCGCGTCGCGCCGGTGTACGACGACGGCGGGGCGCGCGTGGGCACGCTGGTCGAGTGGCAGGAGCGCCACGCCGAGCAGACCGCGCAGCTGCTGCGCGACCTCGGGGCGATGGCCGCCAGCCACAACGCCGGCGACATCGACGCGGTGATCGACACCGCGCGCTACCGCGACGAGTTCGCACAGGTCGCGCAGGCGGTGAACACGATGGTCGGCGGACACATCGCGGTCAAGCGCGCCGCGATGGCCTGCGTGGCCGAGATCGCACGCGGCAACTTCGACGCGCCGCTGGAGCGCTTTCCCGGCAAGAAGGCCTTCATCAACGACACCATCGAGGCGCTGCGCGCCAACCTGCGCGGACTGATCGACGCGATGAACCACATGTCCACCGAGCACGACGCCGGCGACATCGACGTGTTCATCGAGGCGGACCGCTTCGGCGGCGCGTTCGGCACGATGGCCGAAGGCATCAACCGCATGGTGCAGGGCCACATTGCGGTCAAGCGCAAGGCGATGGCCTGCGTCGACGCGTTCGCGCACGGCGACTTCGACGCCGAGCTCGAGCCCTTCCCCGGCAAGAAGGCCTTCATCAACACCACGCTGGATACGCTGCGCCGCCACCTCAAGGGGCTGATCGCCGAACTGCAGCGGCTGGTCGCCGCGTCGGCCTCGGGCCAGCTGAGCGAGCGTGCCCAGGTCGGCGAGCTCGAGGGCGACTTCGCGCGCCTGGTCGGCGGCATCAACCGCATGCTCGACGAGATCCTGCTGCCGATCGCCGAAGGCAACCGCATCCTGCGCCAGATCCGCGGCGGCAACCTGCGCGAGAAGGTCGAGATCGAATGCCGCGGCGACCACGAGAAGATGAAGAACGCGGTCAATGGCGTGCACGCCTGGCTCGAGGAGCTGATCGGTTTCGTCACCCACGTCGCCAACGGCGATCTCGCGGTCGACATGGCGCGCGCCTCGGACGACGACCAGATCCACGAATGGCTGATGCTGCTGAAGACCAATATCGGCAACATCGCGCGTGACGCCGCGGCGCTGTCGCAGGGTATTGTCGACGGCCGCCTCGACCTGCAGGTCGACGCCAGCGCCTATGCCGGTGAGTATCGCCGCATCATCGAGGCGTTCGGCCGCGCCTTCGACGGCCTCAACGCGACCTTCTACCAGGTGGTCGACGCGGTCGACCAGGTCAGCCAGGCGGCGCAGCAGCTCAGCGCGGCGTCGCAGGACATGGCGTCGTCGTCCGAGGAGCAGTCGTCGGCGGTCGAGGAGGTGACGTCCAGCCTGGAGGAGACCGACAGCCAGGTCAAGGCCAACACCGACAACGCCACCGCGGCCAATGCGCTGGTCGTCGAGACCACCAAGGTGGCCGAGCGCGGTCAGGACAAGATGAAGTCGATGAGCGATGCGATGAATGCGATCGACAGCTCGTCGCACAACATCGCGAAGATCATCAAGGTCATCGACGAAATCGCGTTCCAGACCAACATCCTCGCGCTGAACGCCGCGGTGGAAGCCGCACGCGCCGGCCAGCACGGTCGCGGTTTCGCGGTGGTGGCGCAGGAAGTGCGCAACCTGGCCGGACGCAGCGCCAAGGCGGCGCGCGAGACCGCCGAGCTGATCGACGACTCGTCCAAGCGCGTCGCGCAGGGCGTGAGCATTGCGGCCGAGACCGGCGGCGCGCTCGAGGCCATCGTCGGCAATGTGCTGAAGGTGCGCGACCTGGTGGCCGAAATCGCCACCGCGAGCACCGAGCAGTCGCGCGGCGTGTCGCAGATCAACACCGCGATGGGCCAGGTCGCCACCGCCGCCCAGGAGGGCAGCCAGCAGGCCGAGGAGCTCGCCGCCTCGTCGGCCCAGCTCAGCAGCGTGGCGCGTCAGTTGCACGACGAGGTCGCACGCTTCCAGCTGCGCGCACGCGCGGTCGAGACCTTGAACGTGCCCGGGCTCGGTGAACTCAGCGCCGAGCAGCTGCGCCAGCTCAAGGCCCTGCTGCTGAGCCCGCAGGCAGCACGCGGCCAGGCGGCGCCGCGCCCGGCGAAGCGGCCGGCACGCAGTCCGGCGCCGACGCTGGATGCCGACGAACGCGGCTTCAACGGCTTCTGAGGCAGGCGCGATGCGGGGCGACGCGGCGGATGGTGCGGTGCGGCACGCCGCGCCGCGCCTGGACTGGAGCGATGCGTTGGCGATCGGCGACGCCGCGCTCGACGCCCAGCACCGGGCGCTGTACGAGCTGTTCAATGCGTTCGACGCGGCGCTGCGCGAGCACGCCGCGCCGACGCGCGCCAGCGCCCTGCTCGACGCGCTCGAGGAGCAGGCGCGCGCCCATTTCGCCACCGAGGAGGCGATGATGCGCGCGTGGGGGCTGGCCGACGCGCTGCAGCAGCCGCACCTGCGTGCGCACCAGGACTTCCTCGCGCTGCTGCACGGCGCGCGCGAGCTGGCCGCCGGCTACAGCGACGACGTCGCGCGCAGCGTGCTGAACTACATCGCGCATTGGCTGCACCACCATATGCGCACCAGCGACGCGCGCATGATGCGCGAGATTGACACGCGGCGCGAGGTGCTGCGCGCCCGGCCGGAGGTCGCCCCGCTGCTCGAGCTGGTCGATACCGGCGGCGCGCTGCTCGCACAGCGCACCGCCGATACGCTGGCGCTGCAGCGCGCGCTGGCCGACGAGAGCGAGCGCCGCCGCGCCGCCGAGGCGCGCTGCCAGCGCCTGGGCGCGTTGTACGACGCGTTGCTCGGCAGCGGCGAGCTGCTGGTCGCGCCCAGCCACCCCGAGCGACTGCTGCGCGGCGTGTGCGTCGCGCTGGTCGACAGCGCGGTGTTCGACGGTGCCGCGCTGTGCCAGCCCGACGCGGCGCGGCGCTGGGTCGCGCGCCACGAGGCCGGTCGTGGCGTGGCGCGCGTCGCCGAGTGGCCGGGATTCGCCGCTGCGGCTGCGCGCGCCTGGGGCGAGCAAGGCGGCGCGACGCTGGCGCACGGCGATGCGCATGCGCTGCTGCTGCCGGTGGCGCGCGGCGGCG
>JAKAHP010000094.1 GCA_021825505.1 Pseudomonadota bacterium | reverse complement strand
GCATGGCCGTCGGCGACCTGCTGCACAACTTCGCCGACGTGTTCTTCGGCTGGACCTTCCCGCATTACCGGCGAAGCGACCGCCGCCCGCACCCCTTGATCTACACGCCGGCGAGCGCGCTGCGGCTGCTCGGCAACCGCCTTCACCGCCAGCGCATGCACGCGCTCGCCCACGCCTGGTCCGGCGGCGATCGACCGTTCTTCCTGTTTCCTCTGCAGCTCGACTTCGACTTCCAGCTGGTCGCCTATTCGCCCTTCGGCGGCCTCGCGCCCGCGATCGAGGCGGTGCTGCGCTCCTTCGCGCGACACGCGCCTTCCGAGGCGCATCTGGTGCTCAAGGAACACCCGTGGGACCCGGGTCTGAAGAACTGGGAGCGACTGTCGCAGCGCGTCGCGAAGGAATCGGGGCTATCCGGGCGTGTCCACTACCTTCGCGGCGGACACCTGGACACGCTGGTCGCCGAGAGCGCCGGCGTCGTGACCATCAACAGCACCTCGGGCATCCGCGCCCTGCAGCTCGGCGCACCGGTCGTGGCGCTCGGCCAGGCCGTCTACGACGTGCCTGGGCTCACGCATCAGGGCGGTCTGGATCGCTTCTGGGGCGAAGCGCAGGCCCCCGATGCGCAGTTGGTCCAGGATTTCCTCCTGGCGCTGGCCAGCACGGCGCAGATCCGCGGCGTGTTTTTCCACCCGGAGGGCATGCGCCCGGCGATCGAGGAAGCCGCCCGGCGGCTCGTGGCCGATTCCCGTTGAATCGGCCGCGCCGGAGACTCTCGTCTTGGCTATCGGGCACCGCAAGGTGCTTGCGACGGATTAGCCCGCGCTCGCGGGCACATGGACGTCTTTATGGCTGTCGCCGGAGGCTGATCTTCCGGCCTGCCCGACGTCAACTATCGGAGCTCAAGTTAATTGTCGCCGGCCATCCGGCCTGACTGGCGAGGACCCGGCCCTTGCTCGCAATCGGCGCATGGGCCGTCGCATGCTGCGCGTCACTTCCATCATGGCGTGGATTTATACATAACCACATGTAAAATAAAAGCATTAATCTCTTAAGCATTCCACCATCGATTCCATCATGGCCTTCCACCTGCTGGACGTACTCGGCAAGGAACAGGTCGACCCGAAAGACCTGGCGCATCGCTCGAACGTGAGCTATCAGACGGTCTGGCGCGCCGTGAAGGCGGCGGGCGACCAGGTCGTGCAGTGGCGAGTCGGGCGCAAGAATCTGCTCGCTGCGACGCGCCCACCCTATGCCGTGCCGATCCGCGCCATCGATGGCGAGGGGGCGGTGCACGCCATCGAGCCGCTGCACCCGCTTCGCGATGGCGGATCGGTCTGGCTGAACTGGGCGGGCAAGGTCAGCGCTTTCGCGGGTCTCCCCCCCGAGATCGAGCATGCCAGACCGCAAGGGTTCCTGGGTCGGGCATTTGCGCATCACATCGCGGAGTCTCCGACTTATCGCGGCCGCATTGCGTCCAATCCGGACGTCTGGGATAGCGACCTCCTCCTTGAGGTGCTCAGTGCGCGGGCTGTCGACCTCCCGGGCAACCTCATCGTCGGCGATGGCGCGTTCGAACTCTATCTGGCCGATCGCTCGGAGCCAATCGAAGACACCAACATCGAGGCGGCATTCTCTGCGCGCGCCGCCGCGGCAATCGCAGGCGAGGTGCCAGGATCGTCAGCGGCCGGTGAGCAGCCCAAGTTCACGGCGGCCGTGCGCGACGCGCAGGGCCACGTCCGCCACGTGATCGTGAAGTTTTCTCCGCCAACCGATACCGCCCTCGGAGAACGTTGGGCGGACCTGCTCGCGGCCGAGCACATCGCCGGCCAGGTGCTGCGAGAACACCAGTTCGAGGCCGCCTCGACCGAGTTGCTCGATATTCGGGGTCGGCGCATGCTGGTCTCGGAGCGATTCGATCGCCTGGGCTCGCGCGGGCGTCTCGGCGTGATCTCGCTGCGCGCCGTTGACGACGAATACTTCGGCAGGCTGAGCACCCCTTGGGTTGCCGCAAGCTACCGTCTGGAAAGCGCGGGAATGCTGAGCGCCAGCGATGCCAGCGCCATGCGTGTGCTCGGCGCGTTCGGCCGCTACATCGCGAACTCCGACATGCACTACGGCAACGTCTCCTTCTTCTGCGACGTGCTGCAACCGGGGCCGATGGCGCTGGCGCCGATCTATGACATGCTGCCGATGCGTTTTGCGCCGGCCCGCAACGAACTCCGTCCGCTCACGCCGAGCACCGACGCGGTCAACGAGACGACGGGGATCTCGCGCAAGGAGCACGTCGCGGCGCTCGAGATGGCGACGGCCTTCTGGAGTCGCTGCACCGCAGACGATCGCCTCTCCGCCCCCTTTCGCGAGCTCTGCGATGCGCAGCGTGCGCTTGCGGCCAAGCTCCTGCGTTCGACCTGAGGCAAGCACCAACCCGCACCGCCACGAACGGGCACCGCCCCACCGGCAAAGGTTGGGCGGCCGAGGGGCCGACGGGGTGTCGAACATCGATTGCTGCGAGATCACCGCACGCCGATGAACCGCCGCAGGAAGAAGCGGTAGATCTCCTGCCACCAAGGCTCGCGCCCGGCCTTGCGCTGCTTCCACACGGTCAGTTCATCAAGCGCCTGCTCGGGCGTCACGAGGCCGCCGTCGCGGCCGAGATAGAGCGGATAGGCGACCAGCGCCGCGGCGACCAGTTCGTCCAGGCTGCGCCGGCGCGTGCGCCGCGGGTGCGGCAGGCGGTCCTCGGTCAGGCCCCAGCCGCTGTAGAACGGCTGGCCGTGGCAGACCACCGGCTTGCGGCGCAGCAGCGCCTCGAATCCGGCGAGCGAGGTGAGCACCTGCACCTCGTCGACGGCGTCGAGCAGATCGGCCATCGGCACGTCGGTGACGACCTCGTCGCACCAGCATCGCGCCTGGTCTTCGCCCTGGCCGAGCTTACGCAGCCTAGCCACGACGTCCGGATGCGGTTTGTACACCACGTGGGCGTCGGGCTGTGACTGCCGCACCGCCTGCAGCAGCGCCATGTTGGTGCGGATACCCGGCGCGCCGTAGGCGAGCGAGGCATCGCTTTCCACCTGGCCGGGCACCAGCACCACCTGCCGGTCGGTGGACGGCCGCCGCCAGACGCGCGCACCGACGTTGTACTTGGTCAGGCGAGCCGCGACGATGCGCCGGCGCAGCGCCCGCGCGCGGCCCAGCTCGGCGGCGGTGAATTCCGCGGTCGCCAGCAGGCGCTCCAGGTCGGATTCTTGCGTCGCGTCGTAGTAGATGCCGCGGCCGTCGACGACCCACGACACCGGTCGCGCCAGTTCCGCGCCCAGCCCGACCGAGCGCAGGAATCCGTCTTCCATGCGCAGGATGGCCACCGCGTCGGGCAGCCCCGCCGGACGCGGCGCCATGCCCCAGAGCAGTAGCACGCCGCTGCCCGGCAATGCCCCGCCCGCCGGCAGGAAATGCACCCGCCGCCCGGGAAAGCAGCGCCGCACGAAGCGCCACTTCCAGCGCGGAAACGCGTAGGCGTGAATGTCGGTTGCGGAATCGATCGATCGCACCGCTCAACCCCGAACGAAATCGCGGGCCCGCGCCAGGGGCAGGCGCCCGCCTTCGAGGGCGTGGCGCGATGGCTCGCCGGTCATGCGCGCGCGCTGCGACTCCATCGCATCACCCCGTGGTCGGGCCGCCCTCGCCTGCACCAATGCGCGCCAGCAGGCCGTCCACCCGAGCGAAGTGTTGCTCCCAGCGCGGCGGGGAGAAGGTCCGCAGGCGTTCGAGCTGTGCGGCCCGCGCCGCGCTGTCGGGCCGCGCGTAGTCGAGAAGCCGCGAACGCCAAGCGGGACCATCGAGCGGATCGAGGTAGTCGGGCACGTCGCCCGCGACTTCGTGGAACACGGGCAGATCGCTGGCGATCACCGGAACGCCGTGCGCCAACGCCTCGACCAGCGGCATGCCGTAGCCCTCGATGAACGAAGGAAAGAGCAGCGCGCGAGCATGGTGCAGCCAGGTCGACAGCTCGCGGTCATCGCAGTCGCCGCGCTCGACCACCCGAGCGGGCAGCCCCGGGCACCGATCGAGCAGATCGATCACCTGCTCGCACTCCCACCCGCGCTGCCCGACGAGCACCAGCGTCGGCAGCGGATCAACCCCCTCACGGATCATCTGCCGCCAGAGATGCAGCAGCAGCAGGTGGTTCTTGCGCGGTTCGATCGTGCCGAGCATCACGAAATACGGCCCGTCCAGCAGCGGCCGCGGCGCGGGTGCCGGCAAGCGCAGCGCCCCGATCGGCGCAACGACATGGGGCGGCAGCCTGAGTTCCTCCGAGGCGGCGTACTCCAGCAGGTCGCGCGCGGTCGCCTGCGAGTTCAGCACCAGCCCGGCGCCGGTCTGCAGCATGGTGCGCAGGCGCTGGCGATGGCGGTCTGCCTCGCCTGCACGGCAGTATTCCGGGTGGGTGAGCGGGATCAGGTCGTGCAGGAAGTAGATGGGCCGCAGCCCGCGTCGGCGCACCTGCTGGGCGTAGCGTGGATCGTCCAGGCCGCTGTGCCCGGTATTGAACAGCAGGCTGCCCGGGGCGATGCCTTCCGACCGCAGGAAGCCGGCCGCGACGGCGCCACGCACCGTGCGCTCCGGCCGCGGTGCCTCCCCCATCAGCGCCGAGAACAGGCGCCTCGACCCCGACGGACCCAGCCCCACCCACCGCCCCCAATGCCGCACCAGCGCCCTCGCCCGCCCCCTGTAGTGCTGCAGATAGGCCAGGCTGACGCGGTCCACGCCCGTCGGGTGCTTGCCTTCGAGCAGCCGGGCGGCAAGGCGCGTGACGTCGATGGTGAGTGGCGCCAGGGCTGACGCATCGCTCGCCGGCCGCACCGGCGTCATGTCCGCGCGAACCCGCATCGCGCCAACGGCTCCACGAGAGGCGCAGTCGCCGTGCGGTCAGAGGTTTTCATACGTGCGAATGGCCTCGTCCACGCTGTCGCACACCGTCAGCCGGCCCTGGTCGAGGATGGCGGCATGGTCGCAATGCGCGCGAATCAGCTCGGTCTGGTGGGCGACGATGACCATGGCGCGGTCGCCGCGCTTTTCAAACAGTTCCACGTCGCACTTGACGGCAAAGCGGTGGTCGCCCACCGACATGGCCTCGTCGATCAGGAAGCAGTCGAACTCGATGGCCATGGAAATGGCGAAGGCCAGGCGCGCGCGCATGCCCGAGGAATAGCTTTTCACGGGCTCGCCCAGGTAGGGGCCGAGCTCGGCGAAGCTTTCCACCATGTCCAGCGTCTTCTGATAGTCCACGCCATACACGCGGGAGATCAGGCGGGCATTGTCCCTGCCGGTGAGGCTACCCTGGAAGGCGTCGCCGAAGGCCAGCGGCCACGACACCGACATGTCCTTGCGGATGGTGCCGCTGTGCGGCCGGTCCGAGCCGCTCATGATGCGGATCATGGTGGACTTGCCCGCGCCGTTGCGGCCCATGATGCCCCACTTCTCGCCGGGGCGAACGGTCAGGTTCACATGGTCCAGCACCTGGCGCATGCTGCGGCCGTGGTGAATCGGGTAGCTCTTGCAGACGTCGATGAGTTGCAGCATGGGCGTGAATCAATGCGTTTCCTGGCGCGTCTCGGCGCCCACGCGTTGCAGGAACTCCAGCCACTGCGGCGCGATGCGTTCGGGCATGTAGGCCGCGCTTTGTTCGACGCCCGCCGTGCGCAGCGCCTCGCGCCGGGCTTCGGCATCCGGCGCGTCGATCAGCTTGCGCAGCGCCTGCACCAGGCTGGCGGTGTCGTAAGGGTCGAAGTACTCGGCAGCCTGGCCGTACACCTCGTGGTGCACTGGGATGTCGGAAGCCGCCACCACCCCGGCGCAGCGCATGGCCTCGGCGCCGGCGAAGTCGAAACCCTCGCCCACGCTGGGGCACACGGTGACCAGCGCCTGGCGGTACAGCACACGCAACGCATCCGCGGGCACGCTGTGCAGCATGAACAGGCCGCCTTGCTCGATCCAGGCTTCGCAGCCGTCGAGCACGCTCTTGTAGTCCCAGCCGATATGACCGACCAGCACCAGTTTGAGGTCGGCGTCCACGCGGTCGCGCAGCATCTCCCAGGCTTCGAGCAGACGCTGGTGGTTCTTGCGCGGCTCGATGGTCGACACCATCAGCAGGTAGCGGCTTTCCGGCCCGAAGGCCCGCTGGAAAAATGCCGAGGTCTGCTCCTCGCTGCCGAAGCGCCGCGCCAGGCGGTAAGGCCGCGCCCCCGCGGGCGCCTTCGGCGGAATGAACTCCCCATGCTGGTAACGCCGCACAATACCAGGCAAGCGCTCCGGCTCGGGATCGGAGGGGTAGTAGTGCGCCGGCACCATGTTGTGAATGGTCACTGCCCGCGGCTCCGCCTGCGGGAACAGGCGCAGCAGATCCTGGCGCGTCGCCTCCGACACGCAGGCGAACCATGCCCCGTCGCGCACGTTGGCCGCCAGCGCGTGAAAGTGGCTGGCCTGGTGGAAGGCCCGATCGGAAATGGTGTGCGGCATCAGCACCGGAATGGCGTCGTGGTAATGCACCACCAGCGCAGTGCCCTTGCTGACCCGCCCTGGGTAAGGGGTCTGGGCGATGAATACGTCCACGCCGGACGTGTCCAGCCGCGGATAGGCCGCGCGCCGCAGCAGCCAGCGCCGCTCCAGCCCCGCCAAATGCATGAAGCGCCACGGCGCCGGGCATACCAGGTGATCGCAGGCCAGCACGCGTTCGCGGTCCGCAGGCGGCAGGCTGCGGGCGAACAGGTTCTGCCAGATAAAGTCCTCGAAGTAGCGGGTCTGGAAGTGGCGCAAGCGCACGGCTCCCAGCCCGAACCAAGCGGACAGGCGCAGCGCCAAGCGTGAAGTGTGGAAGCTCAGGAACTGGCCAACCCCCGCCTTCCAGTCGGCGGCGGCGTTGCCTTTGAGAGAGACCACGGTGCGGGCGTAGCGGTGCACCTCTTCGCCCAGGGGCAAGGAGTCCCCAGGCGCCAGGCCGCCGAGGGTGGAGCGGGTGGACATCTGCAGCAGGCCCCGCAAGTGCACCGTGTCCTGCCCAGCCAACGCAGAAAAAAGCAGGCGTGTTTCCTGGGGAATACCGTAGTGGCCGTCGAGAGCGGGGCGCATGTCGAGCAGCACCGTAACCGGGGAGGCGTCGGCGGGATCCATCACCTCGGTGGGCGCGTCGTCGGGAGTCGTCATCGTTGCGTTGGTGCTCGTGCCGCTCGGGGGGGGCAACGTGTGGTCGTCGATCACTATGTGGCTCAGGGTCAAGTTCAAGCGCCTAGGCGCGCTGAACGATACCGTTATCGTGTTGATGCCTGGGTCGACTAGGATCGGGTCGGTGATGCCGAGATTGAACGGGCCCGCGCCGACCAAGAACGTCTTACGCTGCCAGCCGTTGACGTCCAGAGTGACGGTGGCCGGCGCATCGTCGGCGGCGGCGTTGAAGCCACAGCAGAAAAAGTTGCGCGCCGACGTCGGCCCCGGCACTGTGCAGCGCATCACTGCCGTGTTGAGAGATGGCCTTTGGAGCCGTTCGACCAAGCAGGCGCGGGACAGCGCCACGCCGTGGTCGATGCCATCGAGTTCTCGCGCCCAACGTTGCTCCTCCCGCCGGAGCACGGTCTCGGCTAGACGGCGCGCGGCGTGCTCGACGTCTGCCAGCCCGGTCACTGCCAGGGTGCCATCGAGTTCGGCGAAGCCGCGCTCGCCCTGCCCGGCTTCGATCCGGTGACGCCAAGCGAGGCTCAATTCATCGAGGAAGCGTGTCCGCCAACGCGCGTAGAGCAACCGGCTGTTGCGCTCGTTGCCCGCCGCGGCCACGCCGCGGCTCAGACCGACGTGGTGTCCGATCCGGCTCGCCGTCGCGATCACGATGTTCAGGCCGCGCGCGCGCAGCCGCATGCACAGATCGACATCCTCGCAGCCGTTGTGGAACGCGGGATCGAAGCCGTCGAGCGCGAGGAAGGTTTCGCGGCGGATCGCCAGGCAGGCGCCAGTCACAGCAAACACCTCAGTGACCCCCCCTGTAGATGGTGGCAGTTCGCGAACATGTTCGAGCTTGCCGCTGCACGCCATGCGAATTCCGGCATGGTCGATGTCGTCCCAATCGACGCGCGACTGCACGTTGCCGACCAGCCCGACCGCGGGCAGCCGCTCTAGCGCGGCGAGCATCGGCTCGAGCCAGCCCGCTCGCAGCACGAGGTCGTTGTTTAGCAGCACCAACACCTGGCCGGTGGCGATTCGCGCTCCCCGGTTGACCGCACCGGCATAGCCGAGGTTGGACTCGTTGAGCGCGACCCGGACCCCGGGTTCGTCCAGTTCGGCCAGCCATGCGCGCGTCTGGTCGGTGGACCCATCATCTACAAGAATGATCTCTTGGCGCAAACCGGTCGGCAGTGTCGCGTGCAGCGACGCGAGCATGGTCCGGGTCGCCATCAAGTTGTTGAACAATGGAACGACGAAGCTGACGTCGGGTGCGGCGGTTGATTCGGGTGCAGACACGATCCGGCTGGCCCGTGCGAGGCCACCTCATGGTCGGCGCTTACGCGTTCGTGGTGTTCCGTGTGCGGTACAGATGCCGGATCAGCGCATCTGGATCGGTACCGGTCGCGGCATCGGCGATGTCATCGTGGCTCAACTGTGCGCGCTGTGCTGCAATCCTGGTGATCCAGTAGATGTCGCGCTGGTGCGCAGCGCTACTCGCGTCCACGGCCTCGAGCGCCTTGGCTCGCGCATTCGCGTGCGCGCCGTAGACGGTCGGCGCCGGCGCCGCGCTGATGCGCATCGACTTTAGCAGCCGCCAGCGGAAATCACCCAGTGGCAGCGAACGCAGCATCTTGTAGCGCCTCGCGAGACGATCGAGTTCGTCCGAAACCAACAAGTGGGCCATTTTCTGGCCCTCGGGCGACGCCCTCAGTTCCGCGAGAACCAGTAGTTTGCCATACCGCTTGAGCAGGCGACCGTAGCGGGCCAAGCCCTCGCTGTCAGGGTTGCGCCCGAGCAGGCGACGGTACGCCACGTGCAGGAAAGCTTCGTCGGGGAGATGGAGCAATTTGTCGAAAAACGCGTGGTCGTCGGACCAGGCCGGGTGGGTTCTCAGGGGCGCTGCGAGCGCGTGCTTTGTCGTCATGGATGTCGGACTTGGCGATTAGCGTTCGGGTGGATTTGGGCGGTCATCATGTCGCGTGACCAGATCGAGTGGACGTCAGGCCAGCGGCTTGCGCCGCTGGGATGCGAACACTTCCCGACGCTGTTGGGCGCGCTGGGCCCGGACCCCGGCGACGTAGCCGTGGATCCTGTTTGCGTTAACTCTGAGGCGCTCGACGATCAGGTCGACGGCCATGCCGTTCTCGCGTCCCCAGCGCTCGTCCGCGGCGTTGATGTCGCTAATTAGCCGTTCGAGCACTGACGTCGTCGAGGCCGGATCGATCACCTCGATCCCGAAGTAGCGAAGGAAGAACTCAGCCTCGGTCCGGGCGCGTTCGAACGTTTGTTGCGCGTCATAATCGTGCGAATGGGCAACGACTGCCTGATGCGCGTAAACCTTGGAGAAGCCAGCTAGGCAAACCTGATGGGCCCAGACCTGGTCCTCG
>JAKAHP010000093.1 GCA_021825505.1 Pseudomonadota bacterium | reverse complement strand
CGTCAGCCACATCGTCGGCTCGATCACCGGCATCACCATCCGCGAGACCGTCCCTGACCGCATCTTCAACGAGGCGGACGAAGTCGTGCTGGTCGACCTCCCGCCCGAGGAGCTGCTGCAGCGCCTCAAGGAAGGCAAGGTCTACCTGCCCGCCCAGGCCGAGCGCGCGGCGCGCAACTTCTTCCGCCGCGGCAACCTGCTGGCGCTGCGCCAGCTCGCGCTGCGCATGACCGCCGAGCGCGTCGACAGCGAGATGCGCAGCTATCGCAGCAGCGAGGTCGGCGGCACGGTGTGGAGCGCGTCCGAGGCCCTGCTGGTGTGCGTCGGCCCAGGCACCGCGCCCGACCTGGTGCGCGCCGCGGCGCGCCTGGCCGAGGCGCTGCACGCGCGCTGGCACGCGGCCTATGTCGAGACCCCGGCGCTGTCGCGCCTGTCCGAGCACCGGCGCGGCGCCATCCTCAAGGCGCTGCAGCTGGCGCGCGACCTCGGCGCCCACACCGCGGTGCTGTCGGGCCCCGACCCCGCCGCCGAGCTGTGCGACTATGCCCGCAGCCACAACCTGAACCGCGCCGTGCTCGGTCGGCGCGACGACCGCGCCCGGTGGCGCGAGGCCCTGGCGCCGTCGTTCGCCCGCGCGCTGGCGCGGCGCGCGCCCGACCTCGACCTGGTGATGCTGGCGCCGCAGCGCCAGGGGGCGCCACCCGGGCCCGACCTGTCCTCGGTGCACGACGCTCGTCCCGTCGCCTGGACCCGGTACGCCAGGGCCTTCGGCGTCAGCGCCGCCGCGACCCTGGTCGGCGACGCCCTGGTCGGTCACTTCGAGCTGTCGAACATCGTCATGCTGTTCCTGCTCGCCGTGGTCCTGGTCGCGCTGCGCTGGGGCCGCGGTCCGGCGGTGCTGGCGGCCGTGCTCAACGTGCTCGGCTTCGACTTCTTCTGCGTGCCGCCGCGCTTGTCGTTCGCCGTCAGCGACGTCCAGTACCTGTTCACCTTCAGCGTCATGCTCGGGGTCGGGCTGCTGATCGGCCAGCTCACGGCCCGGCTGCGCTACCAGGTGCTGGTGGCCAATCAGCGCGAGCGCCGTACCCACGACCTGTATTCGCTGTCGCGCGATCTGTCGGGCGCCCTGACCGTCGAACAGGTGGTCGAGACCGGGCTGCGCTACGTCGGCAGCAGCTTCCGCGCCCGCGCCGGCCTGTATGTGCTCGGCCCCGACGATGTGCTGCGCTTCGATGCGAGCTCTCAGGAGGCCGAGGCCGACGCCGACGTCGCGCGCTGGTGCGCGGACCATGGCGAGGCCGCCGGACTGGGCACCGACACCTTGCCGGCGCTGCCCCTGCTCTACCTGCCGCTGAAGGCGCCGATGCGCATCCGCGGCGTGCTGGTGCTACGCCCCGAACCCGCGCGGCTGGTCCAGGTCCCCGAGCAGCGGCGCCTGCTCGAGACCATCACCACCCAGATCGCCATCGCGCTGGAGCGCATCCACTTCGTCACCGTGGCCCAGGAGACGCTGCTGGCGATGGAGGCCGAGCGCCTGCGCAACTCGGTGCTCGCTGCGCTGTCGCACGACCTGCGCACCCCGCTGACCAGCCTGATCGGCTCCACCGACATGCTGCGCATGCGCCTGGCCGCGGCCGACCCGGCCGGCGCCGACGTGCAGGCGCGCTCGGTCGCGCGCCAGGCGCGCCGGGTCGCCAAGATGGTCAACGACATGCTCGAGATGGCGCGCCTGCAATCGGGCCGCGTGACCCTGCGCCACGACTGGCAGTCGGTCGAGGAACTGGTGGGCGCCGCGTTGCACGACCTCGACCAGGAGATGCTCGACCGCCATCCGCTGCGCATCGAACTGCCCGACGATCTCCCGCTGGTGCGCGGCGACGCCGAACTGCTGCAGCGCGTTCTGCTGAACCTGTTCGACAATGCGCTCAAGTACACCCCCGAGGGCACCGTCATAGGGGTGAGCGCACGACCCGAGGGAGAGACCCTGCGCGTCACGGTGTGGGATGGCGGCCCCGGACTGCCGCCGGGAAAGGAGGCCCTGTTGTTCGAGAAATTCGCCCGAGGCCACGACGAGTCGGCGATCCCCGGGGTCGGCCTCGGGCTATCGATCTGCCGCGCCATCGTCGAAGCCCACGGCGGACGCATCACGGCCGGCAATCGCGCCGGGGGCGGTGCCGAGTTCTCGTTCACCCTGCCGCTGGGCAAGGCACCGGGCCTGGAGCCCGAACCGCAGGCGGACGCCGATGCCTGAGGCTGGCAGCCTGGTCCTGCTGGTCGAGGACGACGCCGAGATCCGGCGCCTGGTGCGCTCGGCGCTGGAGAGCGAGGGCCACCGCGTGGTCGAGGCCGCGAGCTGCGAGCGCGGCCTGATCGACGCCGGCAGCCGCAAGCCTGACCTGCTGATCCTCGACCTCGGCCTGCCCGACCGCGACGGCACCGAACTGCTGCGCGAGCTGCGCGCGTGGAGCGAGGTGCCGGTGATCGTGCTGTCGGCACGCGGCGCCGAACAGGACAAGGTCGCCGCGCTCGACCTCGGCGCCGACGACTACCTGAGCAAGCCGTTCGGGGTGCCCGAACTGCTGGCCCGGGTGCGCGTGACCCTGCGGCGCCGCGTCGCTTCGACGGGCGCGGCGCGACTGAGCTTCGGGAACGTTGAAATCGACTTTTCGCGCCGCACGGTGTTGCGTGACGGCCAGGCTGTGCACCTGACATCGACGGAATTCCGTCTCCTCTGTGCGCTGCTACGTCACCCAGGCAACGTCGTGACCCAAAGGCAGCTGCTGCGCGAGGTCTGGGGGCCGAACGCGGTGGAGCATGGGCATTACCTGCGCATTTACATGGGCAAGTTGCGACACCGCCTCGAGGACGATCCGGCACGACCTCGCTACTTCATCACCGAGACCGGCGTCGGCTACCGCTTCATGCCCTGATCGACCACTGCGCTCGAGCTTGCGAGCTTGCCGTCTATGGTCCCCGGTTTGCGTTTTCGCGATCGTCAGCCCTCAGGCGCCGACGCTCAAGCATGCGGTATAGCATCGGCACCACCAGCATGGACAACACCGGCGCCGTGAGCATGCCACCGATCATCGGCGTCGCGATGCTGCGCATGACCTCGGATCCGGCGCGGTCGCCGAACATGATCGGAAGCAGTCCGGCCAGCAGAACCGACACGGTCATCGCCTTGGGCCGCACCCGCAGCACCGCGCCTTCGCGGATCGCCGCGTCCAGCGCGTCCCCGTCGCGCTGCCCCGCCGCCAGGCGCGACTGCCATGCTGCGCGCAGATACAGCAGCATGATGACGCCGAACTCGGCGGCGACCCCGGCCAGGGCGATGAACCCGATCACCGTCGCCACGGACACGGGTTGCCCCAGCGCCCACACCAGCCAGATGCCGCCCACCAGGGCGAAGGGCAGCGGCAGCAGGATCAGCGCCACTTCGGCGAAGCGCCGAAACACGGCCCACAGCAGCAACACGATGATGCCCAGGGCGGCCGGAACCACGGTCTCCAGGCGCTGGCGGGCATGCTCGAGGAAGGCGTATTGCCCGGTCCAGCCGATGGTGTAACCCGGCGGCAGCTTGACCTGGCGGCCGACCGCGTCCTTGAGCCTGGCCACCACGCCGCCGAGGTCGCCGCCGCTGGCGTCGACGTAGACATAGCTCGCCAGTTGGCCGTCGACACTGGTGAGCATCGACGGGCCGGGCGCGACGCCGATGTCCGCCACCGCGCCCAGGGGCACCAGCGCACCGCCCGGGGCCACCAGCAGCAGTTGGCGCAGCTCCTGCACCGACTGGCGCGTGTCGCGCGCGAAGCGCAGCACGATCGGGAAGCGCTCCCGACCCTGCACGGTCTCGCCGATCGGATCGCCGCCGATGGCAGTGGCCACGACCTGCTGCAGCTGGTCCTGGCTGAAGCCGTAGCGCGCGGCCTCCTGTGGGCGCACCCGCACGTCGACATAGCGACCGCCGGCGATGCGGTCGGCGGCCACCGAGCCGGCGCCGGGAACCCCGCGCGCGACCGCGGCGACGGCGTCGCCGAGGCGCTGCAGCTCGACCGGATCGGGACCGCGCACGACGATGCCGATCGGGCTCTTGACCCCGGTCGACTGCATGTCGACGCGGTTCGCGATCGGCGGCACGAACAGATTGCTCAGGCCAGGAACCTGCACCGCGCGGTCGAGCTCGTGCTGCAGTCGTGCCGGCGTCATCCCGGGACGCCATTGCGCACGCGGCTTGAACGTGATCGTGGTCTCGAACATGGTCAGCGGCGCCGGATCGGTGGCGGTGTCGGCGCGCCCGGCCTTGCCGAACACATGGGCGACTTCGGGCACCGAGGCGAGCATGCGGTCGGTCTGCTGCAGCAGTTGCGCGGCCTTGCCCTCCGAGAGTCCGGCCAGCGCGGTCGGCATGTACAGTAGCGTGCCCTCGTCGAGCGGCGGCATGAATTCACTGCCCAGGCGCTGCAGCGGCCAGGTGCTGAGCGCCATGGCCAGCGCGACCATGACCAGGGTGACGCGTGGATGTGCCAGCACGGCGTCGAGCAAGGGGCGGTAGAGGGCAATCAGCAAGCGGTTGACCGGGTTCTCGGTTTCGGCGCGGATGCGCCCGCGCACCAGGTAGCCCATCAGCACCGGAATCAGGGTCACGGCGAGCAGCGCCGCGCCCAGCATGGCGTAGGTCTTGGTGTAGGCCAGCGGCTTGAACAGCCGTCCCTCCTGGCCCTGCAACGCGAACACCGGCAGAAAGGACAGGGCGATCACCAGCAGGCTGAAGAACAGCGCCGGGCCGACCTCGGCGGCGGCCTCGGCGACCAGCGCCCAGCGCGCCTCGCCCTGCGGCTCGACGCCATCCCGCGCCCGGCTGTGCTCGAGCTTCTTGTGCAGGTTCTCGATCATCACCACTGCGGCGTCGACCATGGCCCCGATCGCCAACGCGATGCCGCCGAGCGACATCAGGTTGGCGCTCATGCCCTGGGCGTCCATCAGCATCAGGGCGGCGAGCACGGCCAGAGGCAGCGTGATCACCGCCACCAGCGCCGAGCGCAGGTGCCAGAGAAACACGATGCAGACGAGCGCGACGACGGCGAACTCCTCGAGCAGCTTGTCGTCGAGGTTGTGCACAGCTTCCTCGATCAGCCCCGAGCGGTCGTAGGTCGGCACGATCTCGACCCCGGGCGGAAGGCTGCGCTGCAGTTCGGCCAACGCCGCCTTGACCTGCCCGATCGCGGCGAGCGCGTTGCGGTTGGCGCGCAGGATGACCACGCCGCCGACGACCTCGCCGCGGCCGTCGAGATCGGCGATGCCCTGCCGAAACGTCGGACCGCGCCGCACGGTGGCGATGTCGCCCAGACGCAAGGCAATGCCGGCGCGGCCCGAGGCGAGCGGGATGTTCTCGAAGTCCGATTGTCGGCGCAGGTAGCCGATCGACTGCACCATCAGGTCGGCCTCGCCCTGCTCGACCACTGAGCCGCCGCGCGCGCCGTTGGCGGCACGCACCGCCGCTGCCACCTGCGCCGTGTCGAGACCGTAGGCGGCCATGCGCACCGGGTCGAGCACGATCTGCCAGGCGTCGACCATGCCGCCGATGGTCGCGACCTCGGCGACACCCGGGATGGTCTTGAGGCGATAGCGCAGGAACCAGTCCTGCAGTGCCCGCAGCTGGCCCAGGTCACGCGTGCCGCTGGGGTCGACCAGGGCGTATTCGTAGATCCAGCCCAGGCCGGTGGCGTCCGGCCCCAGCCCGGGGTCGACCCCGGCCGGCAGGCGCGCGCGCGCCTGGCTGAGATACTCGAGGACGCGCGAGCGGGCCCAATAGGGATCGGTGCCGTCCTTGAAGATGACGTAGACGAAGGAGTCGCCGAAGAAGGAGTACGCGCGCACCGCCTTGACCCCCGGCACCGACAGCATGGTGGTGGCCAGCGGGTAGGTCAGCTGGTCCTCGACCACCTGGGGCGGCTGCCCGGCCCAGCTGGTGCGCACGATGACCTGGGTGTCGGAGAGGTCGGGAAGCGCGTCCAGCGGCATGCGCAGCGCGGTGCGCGCGCCGAGCAGCGCCAGCACCGTGGCGCCCAGCAGCACCGCCACGCGCCAGCGCAGCGCGGCGCGGATCAGCGCTGCAATCATCGGTCCCGACCCTCCGGCAAGGGAGCCATGCGCGCCAGGGCTCCGTCAAGGTCGGCCTCGGAGTCGATCAGAAACTGGCCCGAGGTGACGACGCGCTCGCCGCCGGAGAGCCCGTCGAGGATCTCGCTGACCCCGCCGGCCGAGCGGCCGACCCGCACTTGCCGCGGCTCGAAATGGCCGTCTCCGGTGGCCAGGATCACCCGGGTCTGGCTGCCGGTGCTGATGAGGGCCGAGTCGGGAACCAGCGGATGCGGGGTGCCCCCATCGGCGTGCAAGGTGACGCGGGCGAACATTCCGGGCGCCAGCGCGCCATCCGTATTGGCGAGCACGATGCGCGCCGTCTGCGTGCGGGTGCGCGCATCGACCGTCGCCAGCAGGGCCTGGACCCGGGCGTGCAGCACGCGTCCCGGTAAGGCGTCGAAGGTGACGTCCGCAGGGGTGCCGGCGTGGATGCCACCGACCTCGGCCTGGGGAATGTCGGCGTCGAGCCACAGGCGCGACGGATCGTCGATGCGCATCAGCGTGGTCTCGGCAGCCACCGCCTGTCCCTGGCGCACGTCGATGTCGCTGACCACGCCCGAGACCGGAGCGCGCACGACCACGCCCGAACTGGGGGCTGCGCGCAGCTGGCGAATCTCGTCATCGCTCAGGCCCATGACCTGCAGCCGGTGCCAGGCCGCCTGGCGCAGATCCCGGCCGGCCGCGCCGCCGGCCGCGTCGAGGGCGCGCAGTTCGCCGGCGGCGCTGGCCCACTCGGGCGCCAATAGCACGGCCAGCGCCTGCCCGGCGCGAACCCTGGCATAGGGGCTGGCGACATCGAGCCGCGTCAGCACGCCCTGGGCGCGGGCGCTCACGACCACCGAGCGGTCACGGTCCCAATCAAGCACGCCGGGTGCCGTCAGCGCCGGGGTCAGCGCGCCGACCTCGACCACGGCCGTGCGCATGCCCAGGTTCTGCACCACCCGCGGGTCGATCGACACGCCCGCGGTCGGGCTCGTGTCGGCGTACTTGGGCACCAGGTCCATGGCCATGAACGGCGAGCGGCCCGGATGGTTGAAATGCTTGTCCGGAACCATCGGGTCGTACCAGTACAGCACGGTGCGCTGCGCCGGTGCGGACGGCGTCGAGGCGACGGAGCGCGGCAGGGCCGCGCGGCCACGGCCGGCGAAATAGCCGCCGGCCGCGCCCAGGCCCAGCATGGTCAGCGCGACGAGCGCCGCAGCGGAGCGTTTCATCTCGGGGACTCCGGTGAAAGGTAAGCCAGCCGCGTCCATGCCCTGGCGCGCTCGGCCTGAGCATCGATCCAGTCGATGCGAGTGGCGATGGCGGCCTGCTCGGCATCGATCCACGGCTGCAGCGCGCCGCCGCCGCGGTAGGCGGCCAGCGCCGTCGCCACGCGCTCCTGCGTCAGCGGCAGCAGCGTGCTCTGATCGCGCGCGATCTGGGCGTTCAGGCTGCGCCAGCGCGCCAGCGCCTGAGCCACCGCCTCGACCTCGGCGCGGCGGGCGTCCTCGCGCTGGTCGCGCAAGGCCTGCAGATCGGCGGCGCGGGCATCGATGTCGCGATCCTCGCGTTCGGCGGCGAACAGCGGCAGGCGCATGCCCAGCTGCACCGAGGCCATCGCCGGCAAACCCGGAGCGCGCACCCCGTAGCTGGCGCTGATGCGCCAGTCGGGGTGCACACTGGCGCGCGCGCGGCTCAGTGCGGCCTCGGCCGCTGCAATGCGTGCGCCCCATCCCAGCATCGGGCCTTGACTGTCGGGCTCACCCATCAGGCGCGCCATCGGCAGCGGCAACCGTGAGAAATCGGGAGCGGGAGCGAGCTGGCCCGACACGGGGCCGATCCAGCGCTGCAGCGACGCCAAGGCCGCGGCCTCATTGCCGCGTGCCGCATCCTGACGGTTGGCCAGCGCCGCGGCACTGGCCTGCGCCGCCAGCACGTCAGTGGCGGTCCCGGTGCCTCCGGCCAGCCTGGCGCGGGCGGCATCGACGGCGAGCGCGGCTTCGTCAGCCAACGCAGCGAGCTCGCGCTCGGACAGGCGCGAGCTCCACAGCGCGACCCAGGCCGCGGCGCCCGCCTGGCGCGCCGCGATGGCGCTTTGCGCCACGTCGGCACGCGCGGCATCGCCGGCGGCGCGGGCGCCGGCGCGGTCAGCGTCAAGCGCCGCCGTCGACGGAATGTCCTGGCTGATCCCGATCACCCGCATGGTCGTCGGGTCGGCGTTGAGATTCAACGCCGTGGAGCCCTGCACAGGGACGTTCTGCACGCCCAGCTCGAGCTGCGGATCGGGAAGACGCCCAGCGCGCTCGAGATCCGCTGCGGCCGAGGTCTCGCGTGCCCGGCCCGCCGCCACGGCCGGCGCGCTCGCCGCGGCGCGCTCGGCAGCATCGTCCAAGGTCAGCGTGGCCGATGTCCCGGCCGCTGCTGCTGCCGACGCCGCGCTCGCCAGCGCCAGGCCGAGCGCGAGTCGCCTGGCAATGCGCCCGGGGCGGCCGGCGCGCCGCGCCGTCTTGTCTCGTGCCGCGGCGACCATCGTCTCAATGCGCGGCGGGCGCGATGTGGTCGACGATGTAATCGTTGCCCCGGGCCACGACCGTGAAGTCGACGTTTTCGCCGCCCCGCAGCTTGGCGGCCATCGACTTGGACGCCAGGGTGTAGTCCATGACCATCGCCGGCATGTTGAGGCTGGCGACGGGCCCGGCATCCAGGGTCACGACCCCGTGCGCCGCGTCGATCTTCTTCACGATCCCATGTGCAGCGTCTTTCTGCCAGGGCTGGGCCGCGACGGCCAGCGGCGCGACACTCATGAGCAGGGACAGGGTGAGCCAGCGTTGCTTCATCGATTGTTCTCCTCCACGGTTCCGATCGCCGGAGGCAGGGTCGCGCCCGGTCGTGGGGGAGTATCGCCGGATCGAGCTGTCCGAGGAATGACGCGAAGATGACGGACTCGTCATCTCGGCCGCTATTGCCCGGGAAAGTGACCGCGATCAATCGGGCGAGGACTGGAAGCGTGAACAGGGTCGTGGCGCTCGATCAGTCACCACCATGGCGACCCACAGCGCCAGGCTGGAGCGTTCCGCATCGCCATCGTGCTCAACGAGCTGTTCGTCGCGGCTCAGTTCGATGTCCACGGATCCGGCACCGCGCATTCCGGCCTACGTTCACCCCGGCTCGTCCCTGTGCTTCTTGTAGTGGTGCAGGATGCGGCCGAACGCTCGATCCTTCTTGCGCCGGTCGAGCATGGTCTCCTCGTGGAAGGCGGATTCCCTGCGCAGCTTCAGATAGCTTTGCAGGGATTCCTCGCTCAGCTCGTGCCGCTCGATGGCCGCGCGAACCGCGCAACCCGGTTCGCGCTGATGACTGCAGTCGGGATACCGGCAGCCCTGCGCCAGCTCGGCGATATTCTGAAAGGTTTCATCGATCCCCTCCCCGGCCCCCAGCATCCCCAGTTCCCGCATGCCCGGCATGTCGACCAG
>JAKAHP010000092.1 GCA_021825505.1 Pseudomonadota bacterium | reverse complement strand
ACGCCGCGCCCGCGTCGCGCAGCGCGCGCTGGCGACGCAGCTCGACGCGCTCGGCACGCAACTCGACGCGGGTGCGCGCGTTCGCTGCGAGCTGCCGCGCCAATTCCGCCTCGGCCATGCGCACGTCGCTGACCGCGGCCTTCGCCTCGATGCTCAGCAGCATCTGCCCGCGCCGCACGCGGTCGCCGAGCGCGACCGCGACCTGCTCGATCTCGCCACTGACCAGCGCGCCGACGTCGACGCGCACGCGCGGACGCAACACGCCGGCGGCGCGTACCATCTGCGTCACATCGGCGCGCTCCACCGCGGCGCTGGCCGGCGGCGGCGCGGGCTCACGCCGCCACCACCACCACGCGGCCGCTGCGGCGGCCCCGACGAGCACCAGCAATGCCACGATCCAGCGCACACGGCGCGTCAGCCAGCGTTCGCGCGCAGCCTCGGCCATACCCCCTCCTTCGAACAAGAAGTGGGTTAGGCCGCCGCGCCCGAAATAAGTTCCCGCGGTGGTTGCCGCGGGATGCCGGCCTCAGCGCCGGCGCATCACGTGGGCGATGATGTCGCCCTGCTGGCTTTGTTCGACCAGTTCATTGCCGGTCTGCCGCGCGAAGGCCTGGAAGTCGCGCAGCGAGCCGGGGTCGGTGGCGAGCACGCGCAGCAGCTGGCCGCTGCTCATGCCGGCCAGCGCCTTCTTTGCCTTCAGGATCGGCAAGGGACAGTTCAAGCCGCGCGCGTCGACCTCAGCATCCACCTTGCCCACTGCGTCGTCGCCACCGTCGCTCATCGTCACTCCTTGCCAGCCGTGCTCGCCAAAATCGGTGATTGTAGGGCGCCGGCCCCGGATTTTCAGGCCGGGAACACCCCGGTGCTCAAGTAGCGGTCGCCGCGGTCGCAGACGACGAACACGATCGTCGCGTCGTTGAGCTCGCGCGCCAGGCGCACCGCGACCTCGCAGGCGCCGGCCGCGCTGATGCCGCAGAACAGTCCTTCGTCGCGAGCCAGCCGCCGCGCCATCGTCTCGGCCGCAGCCTGCGTGACATATTCGATGCGGTCCACCCGGCTCGGCTCGTAGATCCGCGGCAGGTAGGCTTCGGGCCACTTGCGGATGCCTGGAATGCGCGAGCCCTCGTCGGGCTGTACGCCGACGATCTGCACCTGCGCGTTGCGCTCCTTGAGAAACTGCGACACGCCGGTGATGGTTCCGGTGGTTCCCATCGCCGAGACAAAGTGCGTGACCCGCCCCGCGGTATCGCGCCAGATCTCGGGGCCGGTGCCCTCGTAGTGCGCGCGCGGATTGTCGGGGTTGGCGAACTGGTCGAGCACGCGCCCGCGGCCCTCGCGCTGCAGCTGCTCGGCGAGGTCGCGCGCGTACTCCATGCCGCCGGCGCGCGGCGTCAGCATCAGCTCGGCGCCATAGGCCTTCATCGTCTGCGCGCGCTCGACCGACAGATCCTCGGGCATGATCAGCAGCATGCGGTAGCCGAGCATGGCCGCGGCCATCGCCAGCGCGATGCCGGTATTGCCCGAAGTCGCCTCGATCAAGGTATCGCCGGGGCGGATCTCGCCGCGCTGCTGCGCGCCGCGGATCATCGACAGCGCGGCGCGGTCCTTGACCGATCCTGCAGGGTTGTTGCCTTCGAGCTTGGCCAGCAGCACGTTGCCGCGGCGCTGCGCGTCGGCACCGGCGATGCGCGTCAATTGCACCAGCGGCGTGTTGCCGACGGTCTGATCCAGGGTGGGATAGTCCATGAGGGAAACCGGGCTGCGGGCGTGTCAGGCGCTCGCGCTGCTGTCGTCGCTGGTCAGGTCGAGCGCGGCCAGCCGCCAGTGGCGCTGCGCCGCCTCGTCGCGTTCGATGCGCTCGTGCAGGCGCGCCAGCGCCGCGTGCACCTGGCCGCGCAGGCGGCGCTCGTCATCGCCGCACTGCTCGAGCGCCTGGTTCAGGTATTGCTGCGCCTTGCCCCACAGTTCGAGTTCGGCGCAAGCGCGCGCCGCCAGGAAACTGACCTGCGCTTCGTGCGGCCAGCGGTCCATCCAGCTCTCGGCCTGCGCGACGAACCCGGCGTCGACGCCGGCAAGCATGCCGCGCAGCGCCGGCATCAGCATTGCAGGCTCCGCTTGCGCGCCGCGCAGCACGTCGACCAGCAAGGCGCGCGCCGCCGCCGCATCACCCGCTGCAGCGTGCGCGCGCGCCGCCATCAACGCGACCTGCGGGTCGCGGCGCAGCGCCGGCTCGAACGACTTCCACAACTGCTGCAGGCTTTGCGCATCGTGGCCGGCCTGGCGAATCAGACCCAGTGCGGCGCCGTGCACCATGGCCTGCGCCGCGGCCTCGTGCAGACCGTGGTGCTTGCGCAGCGCATGCGCCAGCCTCAGCACTTCCGCGTGGTCGTTCAGCGCGCGCGCCGAAGCCAGCGCCAGGCGCATCGTCTGCGTGCGCCGCTGCATGCCGCCCGAAAGCCGGCGCAGCGTGCTGCGCGCGGCCTGCGGCTCGCGCGCCTCGATCTGCCATTGCGCCTGCAGCAGCGCCCCGGTCTCGCGCGCAGCGTCGGGCAGCGCGTCGAGGTAGCCGTCGCGGCGCTCGTAGGCCTGCACCGCCTGAGCCGACTGCGCCGCGGTGAGCAGCGCGCCCGGACGGAACGCATCGACTTCGGAGGCGCGTACCGCGGCACGCTCGGCGCGGCGGAAGCGCCCGCCGAGCAGATGCATCAGCGCTTCGTGCAGCGCGGCACCCGCCACCTGCACGCGGCGCCGCGAGCGAAACAGCGCGGCCGCGCGCGGCAACCCGAGCAGCAGGCTGGCGGCGCGCAGCGCGACGTAGCCCAGCGCGAACGCCACCAGCAACAGCAGCACGGCCAAATTCAGCGACAGGTCGACGCGATACGGTGGCAGCAGGATCGCGACGTTGCCCGGCCGCCCGCTGGCGCCCATCGCCAGCAGCGCCGCGGCCAGGGCCAGCGTGACCACCCAGGCGAGCCAGCGCATCAGTTGGCTCCGGCGCCGAGGGTCGAGAGCACGACCAGCGACTGCAGGTTGGCGGCCGGTTGCGCGCTCAGGTCGATCTGCGCGGCCTGTCGTGCCAGCGTCAGCGCCAGGCGCGTGCGCGGCTGACGCGGGTTGAAATCGGCGTGCAGCGCGTCTTCGATGCCGCGCATGTCATCGCGGTAGCCGGAGGCATGGCGCGACAGCAGATCGAGCCGGGCGTTGAGCACGCGCAACTTCAGGTTCGCACGCAGAAACTCGCCCTGCTGCGGCGTCATCAGCAGGATGTCGGGGTGATCGACGCGGGTGATGCTGATGAGCTGGCGCAGTTGCGCCCACGCCGCACCGCTCCAGTGGCGCAGCCAGCCGCGCGCGCCGGGCGCCGGCGCCGGGGCCGGCGCGCTCGCCGCGGCCTTGCCCGGTGCCGCAGCCGAGGACTCGAGCTGCAGCTCGTCGATCAGCGACGCCAGTTCGTCGAGGCGTTGCGCGGCCGCCGGAATGTCGGGCGCGACGCGCGACTTGAGTCGGTCGATGTCGCCCTGCACCGCGCGCAGCACGAGCTGCGCACGCGGGCTGCCGGCATGCGCCAGGCGCTGCGCGGCCGATTGCAGGGTGCTGAGCAGCGGTGCGACGCTGCCGGTGAGCTCGACCTGCTGCTGCGCCAGCGCGATCAGCTCGGCGGTCTGGCCGAGGAAGGCGTCGTCGCGGCTCTTTGCGAAATCCTGATACAGCTGCTGCAGCGCCTGGCGCTGCGCGGCCAGATCCTGTTCGTGCGACTCGAGCACCGCAACGCGCGCATTGAGCTCGCGCGCCGCGTCGGCGCTTTGCCGCGCGATGGTGCGCGCCTCGATGGCCGCGGTATCGGCGCTGCCCTGGCGCTTGGCCAGTTCGGCCTGCGTCGCGTACAGGCGTCCGTCCAGCCACCAGGCGACGAGCAGCACCAGCGCGGTCAGCGCGACCAGCGCCAGCCACAGCGGCAGTTGGCTGGGCGCGCTCGGCTGCGGTTGCGCTTGCGCTTGCGCTTGCGGCTGCACCGCGCTCGGCGGGGGCGGTGGGCTCGCGGGAGCGCCGGCCGGCGACTCGGTCGGGGATTCGATGTCGGACATGGTGCGGCCGATTCTAGTGTGCTGTCCGGCAGCCTACAGCCGTTGCGTTCGCTTGCATGCAGCGATGATCGCCGCGCGCCGGCGCAGGGTCAAGGCTGGCCATGGCGCAGCCCGCCCCTGGGGGCTCTCAGAACCGGCGCAGCGCCGCCTCGATAGCCGCAGGGTCGGCCGAGCACAGCGCGACGCGGCCGAAGCCGGCCGCGCGCGCGGCGTCGGCGATGCGCGCATGGGTGGCCAGTGCGGCGTGTGCACGCAGCGCGGCCGCCGGCTCCAGCCCGGCCGCGTGCAGCAACTCGAGCAGGTGGCGCACGGCCTCGGCGGCGCCGAACAGCCACGCCGCGTCCCCCGCCAGCAAGCTGCGCAGTCGCTGCAAGGTGGCGGCGTCGGCCGACGGCGACGCGCGCCGATAGACGTCGACCTGGTCGACCTCGGACCCGGCTTCGCGCAAGCGCTCGCTGAGCCACTCGCGCCCGGCGCCGCCGCGCAACAGCAGCACGCGCGTGCCGTGCCAGCCCTGCGGGCGCCAGGCCTGCAACTGCGGCCACAAGCCTTCGGAATCGGCCTGCCCGGCAGGAGCCTGCAGCAGCGTCGGCGCGGCGTCGCCGGCCAGGCCCTGCGCGGCCAGCGCGGCGCGCACCGTCGCGGCGCTGCCCGGACCGACCACGCCGATCGCACACGACGCCGGCCACGACCCATCGAGCAAGGCGAACGCGCCGCGCACAGCATTCGGGCTGACCGGCAGCGCCAGGATGTAGTCGTTCAAGCGCTGCAGGCAGCGCCGCGCCGGCTGCGCATCGGCCGGCGGCGCTGTACGGATCAGCGCAAAGCGGTGCAATTCGACGCCAGCTGCGCGCAGCGCACGTTCGCGCGCATCGAACTCACCCTCGTCGACGCCGGTGCGCGTCAGCACCAGCGCGCGCCGCGCCGCGCCCATGGAGGGTGGCGCGTGCGGCGATGTCACGGTGGCTCAGAGCAGCGTGGCGAGCTCGGCGAGCAGCGCCTGCGCGCCTTGCGCGTCAAGCGCGCGCGCGGCTTCCTCGCCCAGCGCCTCGGCCGCGGCGGCATCGTGCACTTCCGCGGCGACGTCGACGCGCAGGATGCGGCTGCCGTCGGGCAGGCCCAGGCGCACGCGCATTTCCAGCCGGTGTGCGTCGCTCCACTGCGCGTGCGCGGCCAGCGGCGTGCTGCAGCTGCCGCCCAGGCGCCGCGCCAGCGCGCGCTCGGCGCGCGTGGCCAGCTCGGTGGGCAGGTGGCGCAGCGGCGCCAGTGCCGCCGCGACGTCGGCACGCGCGGCGCGGATCTCGATGCCCAGCGCGGCCTGACCTACCGCCGGAAGCATGTCGTCGACGTCGATCGCGGCCCGGATGCGCTCGCCCAGGCCCAGGCGCTTGAGCCCCGCGGCGGCCAGCACGATGCCATCAAAGTCGCCGGCGTCGAGCTTGCGCAGGCGCGTGTCGAGGTTGCCGCGCAGCGGCGCGATGCGCAGGTCGGGGCGCAGCGCGCGGATCTGCATCTCGCGGCGCAGGCTCGAGGTGCCGACCAGGGCGCCGGCCGGCAGCTCGCGCCAGTGCGCGGCGCGCGTCGACACCCAGGCGTCGCGCGCATCCTCGCGCTGCATCACCAGCGCCAGCCCGAAGCCCTCGGGCAGATCCATCGGCACGTCCTTCAGCGAGTGCACCGCGAGGTCGGCGCTGCCGTCCTCCAACGCCTGCTCCAGCTCCTTGACGAACAGTCCCTTGCCGCCGACCTTGGACAGGGCGCGGTCGAGAATCTGGTCGCCGCGCGTGGTCATGCCCTTGAGCACGACCTCGCAATCCGGATACAGCGCGCGCAGCAGTCCCTGCACGTGTTCGGCCTGCCACAGCGCGAGGCGGCTTTCGCGGGTCGCGATGACCAGGCGCCGCGGTGCCGCCGCGGACGGGGTGGATGGATTTTGCATGGCCATGAATCGTAGCAGCCGCGGCGGTCGACACTGAGCGCACTGTTAGCATCGGATTCGCCCTCGCGGCGCCGCCGGCGCCCGCTATGCGGCGCCCCGCCCCCGAACCCGAGGACTCTGCGCAGACCATGGCTGCTCCACGCTCCGATGCGACCACCGACGCCCCGCTGTTCGACGACATCCGGCTGCTCGGCCGGCTGCTCGGCGATGTGATTCGAGAACAGGAGGGGCCGGTGATGTTCGACACCGTCGAGCGCATCCGCCAGCTCTCGGTCAGCTACCACCGCGACGGCGAGAGCCGCCTGCGGCGCAGCCTCGACCGCACGCTGCAGGAGCTCACGCGCGACGACGCGGTGAGCGTGATCCGCGCCTTCAGCTACTTCTCGATCCTGGCCAACATCGCCGAGGACCGCCACGTACTGCGCCGGCGCCGCGCCCACGAGCTCGCCGGCGACCGCCCGCAGCCCGGCAGCGTGCGCGCCGCGCTGCACAAGCTGCGCCACGCCGGTGTCGACGGCGCGCAGCTCGACGCGGTGTTCGCCGACGCGTTGATCTCGCCGGTGCTGACCGCGCACCCGACCGAAGTGCAGCGCAAGAGCCTGCTCGACGCCGAGCGCGTGATCGCGCAGCTGCTGGCCGAGCGCGACCAGCCGCAGCCGCCGCGGCGCCTGCGCGAGATCGAGTCCGAGCTGCGCGCGCGCATCACCCAGCTGTGGCAGACGCGGCTGCTGCGCTACACCAAGCTGCGCGTGTCCGACGAGATCAAGAACGCGCTGTCGTACTACGACAGCACCTTCTTCAGCGAAGTGCCTCGCCTGTACCTCGAGCTGGAAGCCGAGCTCGACGAACTGTTTCCGCGCCCCGACGGCACACCCTGGCGCCTGCCGGCGTTCTTCCGCATGGGCCACTGGATCGGCGGCGACCGCGACGGCAATCCGAACGTGACCGCCGACACGCTGGCCTACGCGCTGAAGCTGCAGGCGCGCAGCGCGCTCGAGCATTACCTGAACCAGGTGCACGCGCTCGGTGCCGAGCTGTCGATGTCGCTGATGCTGGCCTCGTGCAGCGCGCCGTTGCAGGCGCTGGCCGAGGCTTCGCCCGACGCCTCCGAGCACCGACGCGACGAGCCCTACCGACGCGCCCTGATCGGCGTGTACGCACGGCTGGCGGCGACGCTGCGCGCGCTGTGCGGCGCCGACGCGCTGCGTCACGAACTCGGCCAGGCCGAGCCCTACGCCGACGCCGCCGCGTTCGTCGCCGAACTGCGCGTGGTGCGCGACTCGCTGGCCGCGCACCACGCCGCGGCGCTGGCGCGCCCGCGGCTGGATCCGCTGATCCGCGCCGCCGAAGTGTTCGGCTTCCACCTCGCCACCGTCGATCTGCGGCAGAGCTCGGACAAGCACGAGGCGGTGGTGCGCGAGCTGCTCACGCACGCCGCGCTGTGCCCCGACTACAGCGCGCTCGACGAGAGCGCGCGCATCGACACGCTGCTGCGCGTGCTGCGCGACCCGCGCCCGCTGCGCGTGCCCGACGCTGCCTATTCCGACTGGACCCGCGCCGAGCTGGCGGTGTTCGAGCAGGCGCGCGACGCGCGCCGCCGACTGGGCGCCGACGCGATCCGGCAGACCATCATCTCGCACACCGAAAGCGTCAGCGACCTGCTCGAAGTGCTGGTGCTGCAAAAGGAATGCGGACTGTTCCACGGCACGCTGGGCGCGCCCGGCGCCAGCGCGGAACTGCTCGTGGTGCCGCTGTTCGAGACCATCGACGACCTGCGCAACGCCGCCGAGATCATGCGCGGCTACTTCGCGCTGCCCGGCATGATCGAGCTGGCCCGCGCGTGCGGCTCGCTGCAGGAAATCATGCTCGGGTATTCGGACAGCAACAAGGACGGCGGCTACCTGACGTCGAACTGGGAGCTGCACAAGGCCTCGGTCGCGCTGGCCGAGCTGTTCGGCGGCCTCGACGGCGAGCGCGGCCTGCGCCTGCGCCTGTTCCACGGCCGGGGCGGCAGCGTCGGCCGGGGCGGCGGCCCCAGCTTCGAAGCCATCCTGGCGCAGCCGGCCGGCACCGTCGGCGGCAGCATCCGGCTGACCGAACAGGGCGAAGTGATCTCGAGCAAGTACGCGAACCCGGAAATCGGTCGCCGCAACCTGGAAACCCTGGTCGCCGCGACGCTCGAAGCCACGCTGCTGGCCACGCGTGCGCGCCAGGCGCCGCGCCGCGGCGTGCGCCGCGCGGCCCCCCCACGCTTCCTGCAGGCCGCCGCCGAGCTGTCGCAGTCGGCCATCGCGTCCTACCGCGAGTTGGTGTACGGCAACGACCGTTTCCTCGAGTACTTCTACGCGACCACGCCGATCAGCGAGATCGCCAGCCTGAACATCGGCAGCCGCCCGGCATCGCGCAAGGCCAGCCAGGCCATCGCCGACCTGCGCGCAATCCCCTGGAGCTTCTCTTGGAGTCAGTGCCGGGTCGCGCTGCCGGGCTGGTACGGCTTCGGTTCGGCGGTGCAGGCCTTCCTTGCCGCGCACCCGGAAGACGGCGC
Organism: Pseudomonadota bacterium; assembly: GCA_021825505.1. Lineage (GTDB taxonomy): Bacteria > Pseudomonadota > Gammaproteobacteria > Burkholderiales > Burkholderiaceae_C > Thiomonas_A. Next base: position 1,028 of record JAKAHP010000092.1, on the reverse strand, counting down.
CGAGCTGCTCGCGCGCATGCACGCGCAGTGGCCGTTCTTCCGCGCGCTGCTGTCGAACATGGACATGGTGCTGGCCAAGACCGATCTGGCGGTGGCCGCCCACTACGCCGAACTGGCCACCGACCGCGCCATGCGCCGCCGCATCCACGGCGCGATCGAACGCGAATGGCAGCGCAGCGTCGACGCGCTGCGCCAGATCACCGGCTGGAGCAGCTTCCTGCAGACCAACCCGACGCTGGCGCGCTCGATCCGCGCGCGCTTCCCCTACATCGGCCCGCTCAACCACCTGCAGGTCGAACTGCTGCGCCGCTTCCGCGAGGGCCACACCGACGAGCGCACCAAGCGCGGCATCCATCTGAGCATCAACGGCATCGCGGCGGGCCTGCGCAACACCGGCTGAAGCGACCCTGGTGTCGCCGCTTGTGGAATAATGCGCGGCTTGGCCGGGATGGCGGAATCGGTAGACGCAGCGGACTCAAAATCCGCCGGTGGAAACACTGTACGAGTTCGAGTCTCGTTCCCGGCACCAAGATTGAGTAGGGTGGGGGATTACTCCCCCAGCCCTCTCACACCACCGGACGTGCGGTTCCGCATCCGGCGGTTCAAGCAGAACGCTGGAGCCGCTGGTGGATGTCCACCAGCGAGACCAGCCCCATGCTGGCAAAGTACTTCGGCGGCAGTGCGTGGCGCATGTGCAGCGCCCCGGCATTCCACCACGGCCCGCGCCCGTTGACGCTCGATTTCCACGCCCGATGGGCGTCGAGGCCGAGCGCGCGCAGGCGCGATTCGCGGGTCCGTGGCCGCTTCCACTGCCTCCAGGCGATGACGCGCAGCCGACGACGGATCCACGCGTCCAGTTCCTCAAGGGGCGTCCGACTCTGCGTGTGCTGGAAGTAATGCATCCAGCCCCGCAGGATGGGCGTGAGTTCCCCGATGGTCCGTGCCAGCGAGCGCCCACGCCCCGCAGGCACAGGGCCGTGACCCGTTGCCGCAGGCGCTTGAGGCTCTCTGGTGCGATGCGCAACCGG
>JAKAHP010000091.1 GCA_021825505.1 Pseudomonadota bacterium | reverse complement strand
CCCTACGCCCACTTGTTCGGCCAGGCCGCCGTGGTGCTGCACTCAGGCGGTATCGGCACCCTGGGCTGGGCGATGCGCGCCGGCGTGCCGTCGTTGCTGCTGCCCGGCGACTGGGACCAGTACGACAACGCCCGGCTGGCGCGCCGGGCCGGCGTGGCCGAGGTACTCGGCGCACACGCCAACGCGCGGCACGACGCCGCAGCGCTCGACGCCCTGCTCGGCGACGCCGCGCTGCACGCCCGAGTGCGGCGGCTGGCGCCTCAGGTTGCGGCCGAGGACGGTGCGGCCGTGGCGTGCGACGCGATCGAAGCGATCATTTGATCACCCCCATCGCGTTGAGGGTCTGGAAGGGGTAGACGATGCCGCCGACCACGTTGAGCACCTTCTGCAAGTCGGTCGCGGGCGACTGGCTGACGTAGAGCAGGTCGTGGTTCTGCACCGGGAAGGTCTGCGCGGCAAACAGGGTTGAAGGATCGCGAAGATTGAACTGGAAAATCGTCGGCACCTTGCCGTCGACCAGTTGAGGGTGCGCGGTGTTCCAACGCAGTGCGCCGGGGGCTTCGAAGCGAAATACGAATACGCCCGCAGGGTTCGCGGTGTTGCCGTCGACCCCGCCGGCGCGCGCCAGGGCCTGCGCCAGCGTGATGCCGCTGGCTTCGAAGTCCACCTCCGCGTTGCGCCCCGTGGCGCCGAGCACGGTGAAGCTTTCCGGTTGGTACAAGGCGGTGACGACGTCGCCGGCGCGCAAGGCGATGTTGTTGGCCGGGTTGCGCAGCACCGATTGCAGCGGCACCGTCATCACGCGGCCATCGCGCGAGAGTTGAATCGACGTCTTCTCGACCGGCCGCACCACGCCGCCGGCCAGGGCCAGCGCGCGCAGCAGCGTGACGCCGCCGGGGTTCAGCGGAACCTCCATGCTGTGCGCGACGTTGCCGACCACGGTGATGTTCTGCGTATTGTTCTGCGCCAGGCTGACGATGACTTGCGGCTCGTTGGCCTTGCCGCGCAATGCCGCGGTGATGCGCTGCGCGACCTCGGCGGTGGTGCAACCGGCGGCATGAATGCGCCCGGCGAAGGGCACGCTGATGTCCCCGTCGTTGGCGACGACCTGCGGCGGCAGCGTCACCGTGCCGTTGCTGCCGACGCTGATGCCCGTGCTGGCCAGGCCCTGCGCATTGAACAGCATGGCCGGCGGAGCTTCCCAGATGTAGACCGCGAGCACGTCGCCCGCGCCGACGCGGTGATCGGGGTGGCCGGGTCCGGAGAAATAGGTCGAGAACGCTCGCGCGGATTGCTGCTTCGCCAGTTGGTCGGCGAGTGCGTAATTGACGTGCACGACTTCGATGCCGTGCAACTCGGCGTGCTGGGGCGCATCGACGATGGCCTGGGTGCGCGGCCCGGAACCGGGGACGAAGGTCGAGCAAGCGCCGAGCGACAGTGCGGCGGCGAGCGCGAGGGGCTTGAGGCGTAGAGCCATGGACGTGAACGAGGTAGTTGGTGTGTCAGTCGACGCGTCAGTTTAAGGGAGCGTGATGACGGCACCGCTCCGGCGTCGAACGCCGCGTGATAGACGCAGCGCTGACGCTGCCCCGGCTGGAGGTTTCACACCCCTCCCTCCTACTCTGGCCAGGCGGGTTCCCCAGCTGCCGAGGCGGCCGCGGGCCGGGCCCCGGACGGGAGGACGCGATGCCGCGCTTGTGGCTGCGCGGGGGCTGCTGCGCGCTGCTTCTGGGATTGCTGGCCACGGCGCCGGCGCATGGGATTTCGATCGCCGCCGGGCGCGGCTCGCGGCCGCACAACCTCGACCTGGCCTTGCGCGCCGGCGCATTCGAGGCCGAGTACGTCGACGAAGGCGAGCAGCCTGAGGGCATTCCGGACATCAACCGCATCGTCAACCTCGACCTGCTCGCGCGCAGCGATGGACGCCTGGCGGCGTTCGCCAAGCTCGGGCTGTCGTCGTCGCGACTGAGTCATAACGGGGGCGGCAACGGCTACCGCAACCACACCGGGTTCACCGGCGAGAACGTCGGCCTCGGGCTCGAAGGCGCGCTGACCCGCAGCTTCGGGTGGCGGCTGCAGTGGCTTTGGATGCGGTACCAGCAATGCTCGGTTCCGGACTACGAAACCTTCAACACGGTGACGCTGAGCGTCGTATGGACACCATGAGCCCGGCGGCCAACCCGCTCAACCCCGCAGCAGCGCCAGGCTCGACAGCGCGACGAAGTGCGGGTTCAACACCTCCGGCTTGCCGTAGCGCAATGGCTCGCCATCGAGTCCGACGACCCGGCCTCCGGCGCCTTCGACCACAGCCTGCGCCGCCGCGGTGTCCCACTCGCAGGTCGGCGCCAGGCGCGGGTAGACGTCGGCGGCACCTTCGGCGATCAGGCAGAACTTCAGCGAACTGCCGGCTTGCACGAGTTCGCGTTGCTGGAACCGCGCGATGAAATTCTCCGTATCGGCGTTGAGGTGGCTCTTGCTCGCCACGACGCGCACCGCGGTACCGGCCGCGGGCACGGCAGCGACCCGCAGCGCTTCGGTGCCGTCGCCCGAGTTGCGAAAGGCACCGAGCCCGGCACCGCCCCAGTAGCTGCGACCGTGCACGGGGAGGTGCACGACGCCCAGCTTCGGCGCACCGCGATCGATCAGCGCGATGTTGACCGTGAAATCGCCGTTGCGCCGGACGAACTCCTTGGTGCCGTCGAGGGGGTCGACGAGCCAGAACAGGCCGTCGCGGGACGGCAGGTCGGCGCCGCCTTCCTCGGACAAAACCGGAAGCTCGGGCGTGAGCGCGCGCAGCCCCTCGACGATGATGCGGTGCGACGCCAGGTCGGCCTCGGTCAGCGGGCTGGCGTCCAGCTTGGTCGTGACCACCGTCGGCTCGACCGAGTGGTAGATGCCCAGGATGGCGTCGCCGGCGCGACGCGCCAGGGTCAGCAGCGGGGCGATCAGCGAAGCAGGTTCGATGGAATGGCGCATTTTGCAAAAATCGCCTATTGCGTTTGATTTTTACAATGGTAGATTGCGAATGACGCATCATGGAATAATTTTTGTGGATTTGCGCCAAACCGCACCATGAAACCCTTCCCCCTCGACCCGACGCGCGCCTGGGATACCGCCTCGGCCTGCGCGACGCTGCAAGCCGCGGGCCTGGCCGACAGCCGTCGCACCGCGGAGCGCCGCTTGCACGAACTGGGCTTGTTGCCCGCCGAACTGCAGGTCGACACGCTGCGTGACGAGTTCGAGCGCGAGCCGCGCATGCTGGTGTTGCACGACGCCGTCGCGCGGGCACGGGCAAAGCGGCAACTGGTGCTGTTCGCGCAAACGCACACCGACGCCAGCGGGCAGCCCTGGCTGCACGCCAACGATGCGCGCGGAGGCCGCCATTGGGTTGCGTGGCCCACCGCAACCGACCCGGCCGGGGCGGCCGCGGCCGCTCTGCAGCGCTTGCAGCAGGCGCTGCGCAAGCCGATCGCGGTGTTCCCGCACGGTGCGCTGGTCGGGCTGCTGCGCGCTCTTCCCCGCAGCGACAGCATCGCACTGCAGCCGCAGGCCTACGCGCCGGTGCTGGTCGAGCGCCGGCCGGCGCCTCGGCCGGCGCCAGCGCGCGGCGGCGCCCATCTGCGGCGGCTGGAAGCCGAGAGCATCGAGATCCTGCGCGAGGCGGTGGCCGAGGCCGAGCGCCCGGTGATGCTGTACTCGATCGGCAAGGACAGCTCGGTGATGCTGCATCTGGCACGCAAGGCGTTCCATCCGGCGCCGCCGCCGTTGCCGTTGCTGCACGTCGACACGCGCTGGAAGTTCCAGGAGATGTACCTGTTCCGCGACCAGATGGCGCGCGACAGCGGCATGGAGTTGCGCGTACACATCAATCCGGAAGCGATCGCGCGCGACATCAGCCCGCTGCGCCACGGCTCGGCGCTGCATACCCAGGTCACCAAAACCGAGGGGTTGAAGCAGGCGCTCGACCAGGGGCGCTTCGACGTGGTGTTCGGCGGCGCCCGGCGCGACGAGGAGAAAAGTCGCGCCAAGGAGCGCATTTTTTCGTTCCGCAACGCGCACCACGTCTGGGACCCGAAGAACCAGCGCCCCGAGCTCTGGAACCTGTACAACACGCGCATCGCGCCGGGCGAGAGCATGCGCGTGTTCCCGCTTTCGACCTGGACCGAACTCGACATCTGGCAGTACATCTACCAGGAAGGCATTCCGGTGGTTCCCTTGTATTTCGCCCAGGAGCGCCCGGTGGTGCGGCGCGACGGCATGCTGCTGATGGTCGACGACAACCGCTTCGAGTTGCTTCCCGGCGAATCCATCGAGTACCGCACGGTGCGCTTTCGCACGCTGGGGTGCTATCCGCTGACGGGCGCGGTGGAATCGCGCGCCACCACGGTGGCCGACATCGTGCTCGAGTTGCTGACGGCTCGAAGCTCGGAGCGCCAGGGGCGGCTGATCGACGCCGACTCCAGCGGCAGCATGGAAAGGAAGAAACGCGAGGGGTATTTCTGATGGCACGCAAGCTCGCCGAGGCGGTGCCGCCGGCGCCTGCCAGCATCGAGGCCCTGCTCGCCGCCCAGGCCGGGCAGGACTTGCTGCGCTTCATCACCTGCGGCAGCGTCGACGACGGCAAGAGCACGTTGATCGGACGCCTGCTGTGGGAGTCCAGGCAGTTGTTCGACGATCAGGTCGCCGCGCTGCACAGTGAATCGAAGCGCTTCGGCACGCAAGGCGACCAGCTCGACTTCGCGCTGCTCGTCGACGGCTTGGCGGCCGAGCGCGAGCAAGGCATCACGATCGACGTGGCGTACCGCTTCTTCGCCAGCGCCAGGCGACGCTACATCGTCGCCGACACGCCGGGCCACGAGCAGTACACGCGCAACATGGCCACCGCCGCCTCGACGGCCGACGCGGCGCTGCTGCTGGTCGACGCGCGCGCCGGCATGCTCACGCAGACGCGACGGCACGCCATGCTTGCGTCGCTGCTCGGCGTGCGCCACGTGCTGCTGGTGGTCAACAAGATGGATCTGGTCGGATTCGACGCCGACCGTTTCAACGCCATACGCGAGGCGTTCGAGGCCTTCGCGGCGCCGCTGGGATTCGCCAGCATCGGCGCCATCCCGGTCAGCGCGCTCGGCGGCGACAACATCACCGAGCGCTCGATGCGCAGCGCCTGGTACCACGGCCCGACGCTGATCGGCTACCTCGAGAGCGTCGACGTCGCGCGCGACGCGGGGTCACGACTGGTTTTCCCGGTGCAGTGGGTCAACCGCCCCAACGCCGATTTTCGGGGCTTCAGTGGCACCGTCGCGGCCGGCACGGTGCGCGTGGGCGATCCCGTGCGGGTGACCGCGTCGGGGCAACAGGCCACGGTGGCCGAGATCGTGACGATGGACGCCAGCCTGCCACACGCCGAGGCTGGCGACGCGGTGACGCTGCGCCTGGATCGTGAGATCGACGTTTCGCGCGGCGACGTGCTCGCGCGCGCCGACTCCCCCCTGGATTCGAGCGACCAGTTCGAGGCCACGCTGATTTGGCTGCACGACGAGGCCGGACTGATCGGGCGCCGCTACGAACTCAAACTGGCCGCACAGTGGCGCGGCGCGTCGCTGACCGCGATCAAGCACCGCATCGACGTGAACACCCAGGCGCACGAGCCGGCACGGCAACTGCAACTCAACGACATCGCGGTGTGCAACGTGGCGTGCAGCCGAGCGCTGGCCTGCGCACCGTACGCCGAGTCGAAGGCGCTGGGCGCCTTCATCCTGGTCGACCGCCATTCCCACGCCACGGTGGCCGCCGGCATGATCCGCCACAGCCTGCGCCGCGCCGCCAACGTGCACCGCCAGGCGCTGCAGATCAACCGTGCCGCGCGCGAGCAGCTCAACGGCCACGCCGGGCGCGTCGTCTGGTTCACGGGGCTGTCCGGTTCCGGCAAATCGACCCTGGCCAACGCGCTGGAAGTGGAACTGCACGCGCGCGGCCTGCGCACCTACATCCTCGATGGCGACAACGTGCGCCAGGGGCTGAACCGCGACCTGGGCTTCACCGACGCCGACCGCGTGGAGAACATCCGCCGCATTGCCGAAGTGGCCAAGTTGATGCTCGACGCCGGTCTGGTCGTGATCACCGCGTTCATTTCACCATTCGAACGCGAGCGCGACATGGCGCGCGAGGTGATCGGCTCCGAGCACTTCATCGAGGTCTACGTCGACACGCCCCTGGCGGTCTGCGAGCAGCGCGACGTCAAGGGCCTGTACCGCAAGGCGCGCGCCGGCAAGATACCCAACATGACGGGAATCAACAGCCCCTACGAGGCTCCCCTGAACCCCGACTTCGTGGCCGATGGCACCTCCGGCGACATCGCCGCGCGGATCATGCCCATCGCGGATCGGGTGCACGGCACGCCATCGAGCGACTCGCCTTGAAAGGCATGGCGCGCGTGCCGTCGGACCGGCGAACAGGTATTGCTGGAGATCCGGCAATGCCCGGCGGGCGGCGGACGGCCTGATCACCGCCGCGCCGCATCGCACCGTCCGTGTCAGTTGACGCCGAGCCCTAGCGGAATACCGAAGTTGCGTTGCATCTGGACGTCGGTCGACTGAATCGCCGGGCCGTACTTGCCCGCCGCAGCCGCCGCCATGAATTTCAGGAGCACCTTGCGCTCCTGCATCGCGTGCGCCGGATCACCCAAGGCCACCCAACCCTCGGACGTATGCACCAGAGGCTGGTCGCCCTGCGGCGCGGCATCGAAACCGGGCGTCATGGCATGTACCTGCGGCCAGCTTGCCCACGCCGCGAGCCCCTGCCAGCGCAGCGTCACATGCGCCTGGGTCAGAACGTCGCGCACCGCGCTCGGCACCTTGTCGGCCGGAAGATTCCAGGCGGCCGCGTCGTCGCCGGGGGCAACCGACGCGACCTGCAGCGACTGCGCCAGGCACAGGCGCCCGTTGCGGATGTATTTCTGCGCCTGCGGCCCATGCGCATAGCGCAGCTGGTAGGGCCCGATAGGAACCGGCGCGGTGTACACGCCGGCACGCACGAGGGTGTCGAGCCAGTTGCGCGTGAGCCCGTCGTAGCTGTTCACGAGCACCGGGTCGGCCGTGTAATTGAAGTTGCTCAGGCACGCCGATTCCATCAACTCCGGCTGGTGCACGCCCAGCCAGAACGCGCCCGCGGCGTCGAGTTCGCTTTGCTTCGGGGCCTGCGGACCGCCGATGAACATCGCGGCCGCCGCCGCGGCCGCCCCCAGCACGACCACCGCGGCGACGCCGATGAAGAGCGTGCGCGACCGCACCGCGGGGACCGTCGCCCGCGCGGGTGATGCCTTGCGCGCGCCTGGCGCCGTCGTGCTCGGCGTGGGTGCGGGCGCCGTCGGCTGCCGAAGCGCCGTGCCGCACTGCTCGCAAAACCCCGCGTCGTCGTCGTTTCGGGTACCGCACTGCGTACAGAATTTGCTCATGGTGGCTCCAATGCGCCGGCTCAACGCAGGCGATGCCCGCAGTTGCCACAGAACACGTCGTCGGCGCTCACCGCCGAGCCGCACGCGGAGCAATGCTGAGGCGCTGCCGACGACTGCGGAGTCGGGACGCTGGGCACGAACGCTTCGGCGGGCGCCTGCGGCGCGCTGCGCGGATCGACGGCACGCGGCTTGTGCTCGTCGAGCTTGCGCTTGAACTGCGACAGCGTCGCGCCGACCGCGTCGGCGACCTCGGTGCCCACGCCCTCGTTCGTCGAGCGGTAGACCAGGATCATGCCCAGGCCGTAAATCAGACTCATCACCGAAAGCACGAGGAACCACACCATGCCCATCGAGATTCCGGCACCGCCGGCCGTCGCGCCGAAGTCCGACACCCAGCCGCTGAGGCCGCCGCTGAAGACGCTGGCGACGTCGCCGCCGGCCGCCGCCGACACGTAGAAGCCGCCCACCAGCGCCGACGCCGCGCCGACGATGGCACCGAGAAAGCCCGCCGCCGGCAGCACCAGAACGCCCAGCACGAGGAAGTGCAGCAACACCTCGAGCGGGCGCTTGAGCACGATCGCCACCGCGCGCGTGAAGCTGGTGAGGAAGCCCTCGCCGTGCCAGACCGCGGCCACCATCAGCGGGCCGGCCAGGGCCAGCACCGCGTAGGCCGCGGCCAGCACCAGAACCAGCGGCCCGGCGAACACGAAGCCGAAAAATCCGCCCATGCCCGGAATGCGCGCCAGCAACGTCAGCAGGTAGACAAACAGCATCACCAAGGTAATGCCCAGCCCGAGCAGCAGCCCCAGGCCGATCACGTACAGCGCCGACTGGATGCCGCCGAAGAAGGCCGCGCCGAGGCTGCGCAGTTCCTGCTCGTAGGCCTGGTCGACGAGGATCAGCCCGGCGCCGTTGAGACCGACGATGATGATCAGTGCGCCGAGCAAGCCGAGCAGCACGGCCGGCGCCTCGCTTTGCGTATGCGCGGCGATGGCCACCCCGCCGCTGATGGTGAGACCGCCGAGCACGAAACTGCCCGCCAGCATCGCCAACGCGCGCCAGTTGTACAGCGCTTCGTAACAGCGCAGCAAGGCGCCGAGGTTGTGATTCACTCTCATGGTCATCGTGGATCTCCCTGGGGTATCACATGCGGCGCCAAACCTGGCGCAATCGTGTCGTTATTGGGTTTCGGCGCCGGTGCAGGGTCACGGCTCGGCGCGATGCTGTGCCTGCGAATTCGGGCATTCGGGGACTTTGCCCCACAGCTGATCAGGCGCCAAGGGCATTCCACAATACTGCCAGCGAGCTTTTTGAATACAGATTCCGCGCACGACGAAGTTGTCGGCCTCACAGGCCTGCATCGCCGCACGCAGCGCGGCAACGCGGCCGGCATACGGACTCGCCGCCTGCGCCTTTGCGCGCGCCTGTTGCGCTTGCGCAAGCGCCGCGGCCTGGGCCTGGGCTTGCGCTCGGGCCTGGGCGGCCTGCTCGGCGGCGGCCTGTTGCGCTGCCTCTTGCGCGGCCTCCTGCGCCGCCTGCTGTTGGGCACGCCGACGCTGCGCACGCAGGCGTTGCTCGCGCAAGCGCTCGGCGCGCGCACGTCGAGCCGCTTCGGCCGCCGCCGAAGCTTGCGGACTCGGCGCTGACGCAGGCGCCACGGCGGCCGCTACCGCGGACGCCTGCCTCGGCACCGCGACCACCGCTCCCGAAACCGATTTGGCCTGCGATGCAGCAGCCGACGCCACCGCGGGGGGAGGCATTGTCGGCTTCGTGCCCGGCCGCCGCTGCAGCCAGAACCAGCCACTTGCCATGGCCACCAGGATCAGAAGCACGCCGGCGACGTAGAGCGCGGTCTTGCCACCGCCCCGAGTCTGCGTGCGGGGTAACGCGCCTTCCTCGATCACCGGCACGGCCGCTTCCTCGGCCCGACGCGTCGCCGCCTCTTCATCTTCAGCCTGCTGCTTCGCCGCTTCTTCAGCCTGACGCTTCGCGGCCTCCTCGGCCTGCCGCTTCGCCGCCTCCTCGGCCTGCCGCTTCGCCGCCTCGTCGGCCTGGCGCTTCGCGGCTTCGTCGGCCTGGCGCTTCGCGGCTTCCTCGGCCTGGCGCTTCGCGGCCTCGTCGGCCTGGCGTTTCGCGGCTTCCGCGGCCTGAAGCTTCGCCGCTTCCTCGGCCTGACGCTTCGCCGC